>JALVAD010000376.1 GCA_027011385.1 Saprospiraceae bacterium
ACCAATCTTTCAATCTTGATATTTTCGGTACATATAATATTGACTTTATTTTTCATCATTTTGATTTGGATTGAAGATTAAATCCATTAACTGTTTTGTTCTATTCTCCCAGGAGTATTTTCGGATTTCATTTTCGTTGTAGGAAAAATCAATTTTCCCTTTGTTTTTCCATTGAGAATACAATTCTGAAATTTGGTTTTCTATTTTTTCTTTATCATTATTATAAAACACATATCCGGCATTTATATTATCAAATATCCTTTCAAATTCGGTATCTGTGTCACCATTTACAAAAGCGAATATGGGATTGCCGGTGTTCAGATATTCGTACAATTTGCCTGTTAATATTCCTTTTCTATGGTCATCAGACCAAGTGAAGATAAGATTTATATGACTTTTGCCTTGAATTTGAATGGATTCTTGAAGAGAGACTTCTCTTCTATTAATTGAAATATCTTCCAATGAGTATTCACGAATCATTTCATTCCAGGTATCTGCATCTTTTCCGGCATAAATCAGTTGAAAATCATCTTTTGAAATAGTGGTTTTGTCCAATAGAGTTTTTAAAACTGCAAATAGAATCGCCGGATTTTGTAATACAGGATACAATGAACCGGTAAAAGACAATGTGAATTTATCGTATTTTGACTTTTCCTGCTTGAATAAATCATATATTCCGTTTTTTATGGTTTTGGTATTGGGATATACTTTTTTTATTGGTTCAGACACTCCAACAGATACAGCTATCACCTGATTTGCTTTGGAAAGTAGTTTTTCTAAAAACCACCATTGCAATTTATAAAATATGCCTACATCCGGGCTTTTTACAATAGGGGGATCTCTGAAATCCGCAGTCCAATTAAGAGATGGAAAAAACAATTTCAAATTATAAGCGATGATATGGTCGGCAACCGGTCTAAAAGAGCTGTATATATGCGTGATTTTTTTATTTCTTACCAATCTAATTCCTCTAAGAGTTCCGTTGATTATATACAGTAGCCCTCCTTCACCCAAAATAGTATTCACAGGGAAACTATCAAAAACTTTTCTTATAAATCTGACTTTACTTGAATTGCTTTTGGCATTGGTTTTATTCCTTATATTATTATTTTTTGAAGAAATAAGATTTCCGAAATTTCTATAATCAAAATTCAATACGCGATGTTCTACGATGAAGTCATCAGGAATTTTATCTACTAATGGTATTGAAATATTTTTAATGGTAATAAGGTCGGAAGAGTCAAAATATTTTGAAAGATATTTGGCAATGTGGTAATTTCTTAAAAAACCGACTGTTCCCATTGGGGGAAAATAGTAAGCTATTATCAAAATATTTTTTAATGGCTTCAAGGGTCATTTTTTATTGAGAGAATCCATTACAATATCGTAGATATTATCGGCAATCAGATTATCATCAAACTCATTTAGGCATTTATTTCGACCGTATTTTCCCATAGCCAATCTTTCTTCTTCGGATTGATTAATTATTTTTTCCATAGCTTCAGCCAGAGGTTTTATCGTTTTCACAGGAACGAGATAACCGTTTTTCCCATCTTCAATCGCCTCTCTACAACCTGCAACATCGGTTGCTATTACGGGCTTTTCCATTGACATCCCTTCGGTGATGGTTCTTGCTATGGCCTCTCTATAAGATGGTAAGACAATACAATCTGATTTAGCGATATATTTTTTTACATTTTCTTTAAATCCGTGATAGATTACTGTTTTATTCTTCACCCAAGACATAAGATCTTCTTCTTTAACCATTGCTCTATTGTCCTTATCTATTTCTCCAATAAGCCAAAATTCGGAATTTTTGTATTTGCTTTTGATTATTTTGGCTGCTTCTACAAATTCCATAACACCTTTATCATACAGTAGCCTACCTATAAAGGTAAATATTGTTTTGCCCGAATTTGTCTTCTTTTTTAGCGGTGAAAAATAATCAATATCAACCCCACAGCCTTTGATGGAAATTCCTTTTTCTTCGCTAAGGATATTTTTTTTAATAAAAAGTTCTCTGTCTTCAGTGTTTTCAAATATGACTTTAGATTGAAATCTGGAGCTGAATTTATAGAGTATTTTAGTGACAACTTGTATAAGTCCTTTGTGTAAAAAAGCATATCCCAAACCGGTTACAACGCCGATAGATGGAATATTCAAATATCCGGCGGCTATTCCTCCATATATATTGGGTTTTACCGTATAGTGAATAATAATATCAGGTTTGATTTTTCTATATATTTTGACAAATTCCCTGATAAGTATAACTTCCCTGACAGGGTTTGTGCCATCCCTATCAAGATTTTTTATCGAAAAATGTCTTACCTCCGGAAAATCTTCTTTATAAAAAATGTATTTATCAATTGGGGCTACCACACAAACATCAAACCCTTCAGCTAAAAATTTATCCAAGATATTCAATCTAAAATTGTAAATATTCCAAGTGGCATTTGCTACTATTGCTATCCGGTATTTTTGCTTTTGATTCAAATCCTATTAGGTGATTTATAGAAAACCGCAAAGGTAACAAAAAATAATTACATTCTTTTATTGATAAATGTTAAAGATGTAATTGATTTTTATCCTTTATCAATATCTTTTATTTCTTGTTCTTTGCTTTTTGGATATATAAGCAGTATGTTATTTTCATCTATCACAATAAAGTCATTCAAGTCTTTTGTTATAATATTTTTGTCTGTAGATATTTTAATTATATTATTACTCGAATTAATCAATGTACTTTTGCCGCCAATAACAACATTTTGATTTTCGTCTTTTTCAGAAAATGCGTGTAGGGAATTCCAGGTTCCCAAATCAGACCAAGCTATATCTGCCGGAATTGTAAAAATGTTTTGGGCTTTTTCCATCACAGCAAAATCTATAGATATTTTTGTTGTCAAAGGATAGTTTTTTTCGATAAATGCTCTTTCCTTACCTGTATTATAAATGCCTTTTGCAGCATTAAGCTTATTATAAATCCCAGGTGCATATTTTTCCAAAGAACTTATTATACTTTTTGTACTCCATATAAAAATACCAGCATTCCATAAATACTTTTTGCTTGCCAAATATGCTTTTGCAGTGGTTAAATCAGGTTTTTCTCTAAAAGATTTCACCTTGAATATTTCAAATTTGGAATCTTTGTTCTTTTCACCCAATTCTATATAACCATAACCAGTATCAGGTCTTGTAGGGAGTATTCCCAAAGTTATCAAAGCATCATTATTTGAAGCAAAATCCAATGCATTTTGTATATGGTTTTTAAACTCTTTTTCTTTTAATATTACATGATCTGATGGAGCCATAACAATATTGGCATTAGGATTCAAATCATATATTTTAAATGCAGTATAGGCTACTGAGGGAGCAGTATTATTACGCGATGGTTCATTTATTATTTGACTCGCGGACAACTCAGGTATTTGTTCGTTTACCAATGAATTGTATCTTTTATTTGTGACAATAAATATATTTTCCTCAGGGAAAAAAGACAAAAATCTCTCATAAGTTAATCTCAAAAGCGATTTTCCAATACCCAAAATATCCAGAAATTGTTTTGGTTTATCCTCACTACTAGCAGGCCAAAACCTGGATCCGATTCCTCCTGCCATTATGGCTACATAGTTGTTTTTCATTGTTTATAGTGTGTTTGTTTATCGTTAATTTACCGAATAATAAATCAAATTCCAACCGTTATCCATTTTTGCAAAACGTCTTTCCATTTTGAATAATCCATTGATAGCACTTGTTTTTTCTATGATGGTTGTTTCATTAAAAATCACAAAGTTACGCTTAAAAATACTATCGTAATTATTGAATTTATGATGCAATTGCCATTTGTATTTTCGCCATTTGTACGGTATCATTGAATCCGGATTTTCACCCGGAGCTCTTACCGCTCCCTCCAGTGGAAAAATTATATGATTCATCTGATAAATACTATCTGTTTGAAAAGTATCAAGAAATTCTGCAAAGCCCTTAGGAAGTTCCAATCGTTTTGGCTTGCCTATGGAAGTCTCTTGTTTTTGTTTACATCCCACAAACAAGATAAATTGTATGAAGGCTAATAAATATAGTGTTTTAAATTTCATTTTTCTCATTTTTCTATAGCGATGGTTAAGATTGCTTCCTGGATATTTCTACTGCAAATATTATAGTCAAACGTGTTTTTGTTTTTAAATACTGCTCCTGTGCTTTTCAAATAATTTTTTTGTTCAACAAATGGCTCGACCGATATATCATCGATAAAATTTAGCCCTTTTTTGCCATATGCTTTATACAGTGCTTCCTTTGCTGTCCAATATCTATTCAATTTGATTATGTCATTGCTGCATATCTCCAATTCTGCCTTTGATAGAAACTTAGTTTTTATCTTATTTATTTTATCAGAGACCATTTGAATATCAATTCCTGTACTGAAATCTGAAATACTTGCCGCCATATAAACCCCTGAATGACTTATACTGATTTTCTTTTTTGAATCATGTAAATATGGCTTACCGTATTTATCTTTTAGACAAGCTGATCTTTGGTTCTTAGCTTCAATCAATGACACAAGATATCTAGAAGCTAACCACTCCATCAGTCTTTTATTCTTCAATTTTTCGATCTCTTTTTGTTCACTTTTAAATAAATCGATTTTGTCTAAAAAAAAAGACAAATTCTCAGTAATTTGCCAAATGGCAAACGAGAATTTGTCTTTTTTATCTTGAAAAATTAGAGGCATATTCTATGTATCAACATTTGCATAAACAGCATTTTCTTCTATAAACTGCCTTCTGGGAGGTACTTCATCTCCCATTAACATCGAAAATACTCTATCTGCTTCTATTGAATCTTCTATAGTAATTTGTTTTAATATTCTGGTTTCAGGATTCATTGTTGTTTCCCACAATTGGATTGCATTCATCTCTCCCAAACCTTTGTATCGTTGGATTTTTACAGTTTTGTCATCAGGACCATTCGCCAAATTCTCAAATGCTTCATCTCTTTCTTTATCTGACCAACAATAAATAGATTTTTGACCTTTCTTAACCAAGTATAACGGCGGTGTAGCAAGATAGACATATCCGTTAGTTATCAATTCATTCATATATCTGAAAAAGAATGTCAAAATCAATGTAGCAATGTGACTACCATCAACATCAGCATCCGTCATAATAATAACCTTATGATATCTTAGTTTATCTAGATTCAATACCCTTTCACCATCTACTTCTTGAATAGAAACTCCAAGAGCGAGGAACATTGTTTTTATTTCTTCATTTTCATATATCTTATGCTCCATAGCTTTTTCAACATTGAGGATCTTACCTCTCAATGGTAGAATAGCCTGAAACACCCTGTCTCTTCCTTGCTTAGCAGTTCCTCCAGCTGAATCTCCCTCCACCAAATACAATTCAGAAATGGAAGCATCTCTTGAACTACAATCCGACAATTTTCCGGGAAGTCCTCCTCCGCTCATTACATTCTTACGCTGAACCAATTCTCTGGCTTTACGAGCGGCATTTCTAGCCGTGGCTGCAACAACTATTTTATCGATAATTATTCTGGCTAATTTAGGATTCTCTTCTAAAAAGTTCACTACAGCCTCACCAACTTGTTGAGAAACTATAGCAGTAACCTCAGAGTTTCCTAATTCTCCTTTTGTTTGTCCTTTAAACTGTGGTTCGGGAACTTTGACAGATACAACCGCCGTCATACCTTCTCTAAAATCCTCACTTGAAAGTGCTATTTTTAGTTTCTTAAAGAGATTGTTATTCTCTCCATATTTTTTAAATTCTCTTGATATTGCCCTTCGGAATCCCTGAACATGCGTTCCACCCTCGTGAGTACGGATATTGTTTACATAAGAGTAAATATGTTCTTTGAATCCAGTATTGTATATCATTGCTACTTCAACCTCAACATTATCTTTCCTACCAGTTATATGGATTGGTTCACTTAATAATGGAGTTTTTCCTTGGTCTAGATAATTGACAAATTCTTTTAACCCTCCTTCAGAATAAAACTCTACCTTTTTAAATTCTCCATCTTTTACTATAACCCTTTCATCGGTAAGGATAATTCTCAAACCTTTATTTAGAAAGCTTAATTCTTTAAATCTACCTGCTAAGACATCAAAGTCATACTCCAATGTTTCGAAAATCTCGCCGTCTGGAGCGAAAATTACTGTAGTGCCCGTCGTATCTGAAGTTCCAATTTCTTTTACCGGTTCAAGAGGTTTACCCCTTTCATAAGATTGTGTATAGACTTTACTTTCTCTCGCTACTTCTACGGTTAAATGCGCAGATAATGCATTAACTACTGATACACCTACACCGTGCAACCCTCCTGACACCTTGTAGGTATCCTTGTCGAATTTACCACCTGCGTGAAGTACTGTTAGAACAACTTCCAAAGCTGATTTTTGCAATTTCTCATGCATGCCAACAGGAATACCCCTACCATTATCAGAAACATATATTCTATTGTCCTTTAATATTTTTACGATTATCATATCACAATACCCTGCGAGATGCTCGTCAATGGAATTATCAACAACCTCCCAAACCAAATGGTGCAAACCCTTAGTATCGGTACTACCGATATACATTCCCGGTCTTTTTCTAACTGCCTCCAAACCTTCTAATGCCTGAATATTACTAGCGTTATATTCAGGTTTTTTCATTTCTGCCATATTTTTTATTTTTTTCAACCTGCAAAGATACAATAAATAAGTGATTTTTATACTATTTTCTAGGTTAAAACTTAGTTTGAATTAGATGTGTTTTACTGTAAATATCAACTAAAAAAGTACTCCCGCAGATAAAACTAAAAAGTCAAATTTGTGTTTTGGATTTTCTACAAAAATATCATTTAATGATTTTTCATAGGAAATATTAAAATTCAAAAAGAAAATATCAAAACCGACATCAATATTATACGCTATATACCTATCGGTAATAGTATTGAAAGTATAATTCATATTATTATCTGCAATGCTCAGTATATAGTTCCCGTTAATTCCACCACCGATTTTAAACTTTATCTTTTTAGTTAGGATATTTGTTTGATAACCTACGACTACTTTTGCCTTGCCGATTTTTAAACTCGGAGATTTCTCAAAAGGATTGATTTTTTTAAATGAAGTGTCGATAGTTATGCTTTCGTAAAAAATGCTAGGAGAGATATAAAAACTATACGTACCAAAATTTGCTTTTAATCCAATCTGATATCCGTTTCTATATGTTCTGATAGAGTCCTTTGACTTTAATAAGTTTCCATCCTTACCCGTTACAACTCCAAAACTAGCCCCATAAGAACTTTGAGCTGATGCAATATTTTGCATAACAGATAAAAACACAATTATAAATGTCGTATATAAAAATAACTTCATTATGTACTGTTAAAACACGAAAATCATATATTGCAAATTAACGAAATATAATGGACTAACAGTATTATTTTACCAATTTTATTTTTAAATCATTTTCAATAAGTCGGATATAAATATATTTTTATTCATACCTTAGCGTTTCAATTTTATAAAAACAAAATTTACCAAGATTTATGTGATTAGAATTGTTT
>JALVAD010000377.1 GCA_027011385.1 Saprospiraceae bacterium
TTTTTCATATTCTTGTCCGGAGACTATGTCCGCAGTAAAAATGAAAATAAAAAGTATAATGATTAGTCGTTTCATAAAACAATGTCTTTTGTTGTAGATGCTAAATTTAGTGTATTTTGATATTCACTTGGTATAATTTATGGCAAAATACATAAATTTTATTATTATAATAATCTAATGACATAATATATTTAACCCGAAAAATTCACGAAAAAAGAAAAAAGATACAGTATTTTATCGAGGAAATCAATCAATAATTATAGACTTTTCAGAAGAAGAAATCAGTACTGATGGTTCATTAGTCCTACTTGAGAAATTAGAGCGAGAACATAAGCTTATAAAATATTTTGCGAAATACATACCTGAGCATAGATTTCGGCAGATTATTACGCAATAGTGCTTGTTGTTTTACAAAAAAAGACAATAAGCGTGGGATAGGTATACCTAATTGTGAAAAATGCCTTATTTTGAACCAAAAACATCAAAAAAACAATTAAAATTTGCTTGCAAGTTCTTGAAAACACACACAAAATTGTTGAAATATTTAATCGAAACTTCAATTTGACATATTTAGAAAAATTATTACTCAAAAATCAATACTTATGAATAATGCGGATTAGCATCATCATAAACGGGAACACTCCATTCATTATCATGATAATCTTTATATAAGACACCTGAACCAGTCCATACATATCGATGTTTCATTCTACGACAAAATTTATTAAAAATTTTATTGGACGCATTTCATTGCACCAATTATTTATCTAAATTTATTGATGTATTTTTTTAAGACATCTTTATGAGCACAAAAATCCATCATTTTTAATTTCACATAATCATCTCTAAAGAAATAATAACCAAACATCGCATCATTATCATTGTGATTTCTGGATCCTGAACTGGAATCTTTGATCAAATACCACATTTTACCGTCTTTTGCCTTGTACCAACCTACACAATGCATACCATGATCATCGGTCGTAGTCTTGTTTGAGAATCTAAACTGACGAGCATATTCATTGATATAATCATATGGAATATCAAAATCGGGTATCATTGCACAATTTGTTTTACGACTAAATCCTGCCTCTGAGACATCTCCACCTATGCTCATAGTATAACCGTTTTGAATGGCGTAATTCCACAATTCCATATATGTATCTAAGGGTACATTATAATAATCCTTGCTATGCCACCAATTATCAGGAACTTTATATTCGACTTTTTTCCAATAAGGCTCTTGCATATACGACAAAATATCGACGTAATCATCCATATTAAGCTTAAGATATTTTTTTAAAAATGATTTTGGAGTATAGTGTTTCCCTTCAAAGTCAAATTCTATAGGAGGAACTCCCATATGATGATTTAAGATAGACTTTATTGTATTTAATCCAAATTCTTCATTCCACGCATTGCTTTGTTTTAAACTTTTCAAAAAAGTGTTCATCTCTTTATACATATCAGCATGTGAATAATAGGCTCTGCCATTTTCCATACCATCATATGCACTTCTTGGTACAGCACCATACTTCTCATAAATTCTTTTTACAGCATTGCCTTCAGATCCTTCGCTAAAATTGCTGTTTCCCCTTTCTTGAATATATCTTTTTGCCTTCTCGACGTATTCCCAATATACGGTAAACATCTCAGATATTTTTACATGTTTTCCATGCAATCTGTACACTTCAGACTCATAAAAAGAAGTGGTAGAAAAATCCCAACATGTACCGGTATTTCCCTGCGAAGTAGTTGGTTCTGTCCAATACGTTTTGTAAAGAGAAGGGTCATTTGGAAGTTTCATACCTGATTGATCCATTTTCAGATACTTTCTTTTTGTATTTTTCTTTGTTTTTTCTTTAAAACCTCTTACATCTTTCAATATGAAGTTTTGATAATAACCGGGCTCATATTCCTTGAAGTATGCCTTATCGTTTTGTGAGAAAAGGCTTGCAATGGATGTGTATATAAATACAATCGTCAATAGTATTATTTTTTTCATATGTGTAATATTTTATTATTTAAAAATTTACTCAAAAATAGGATAATTATTTATTTTTAATGCAAATATTGCAAAAATTATAC
>JALVAD010000378.1 GCA_027011385.1 Saprospiraceae bacterium
TAGAAAAAATAAATATTATGTTTAAAAATAGTAGATATTCATCAAAAAGATTCAATCCGGTAAAAATATTCTTTTTCATTGGAGTCTTCATAGCTTTTCTCATAGGTATGTCCTGGCTGGTTATGTTTCTATGGAATACGATCTTAGTAGATGCTACCGGCGTAAAACCATTGAATTTTTGGAAAGCAGCTGGTTTATTGCTTCTTGCAAAAATCCTACTCGGAGGCTTTAAAAGACCAAAAAGACCTTGGAATAATTCCAATCCCCGCTATTGGAAAGACAAATGGCTGGAAATGAACAGCGAAGAACGAGAGCAAGTAAAATCCAGATGGCAAAAGTATTGTGAATACAAACATTTCAAAAGAGAAGAAGAATAATTTTTAAAAAATTTAATACAATTTAAAGTAATATTCATATTACCACGTCTTCAATAATGAAAACGCAAGATTAATAATGCATGCTTAGTTAAACTGCGTAATTAATTAACAATTTTAAAAATAATTATCATGAGACCATTCAAAAATTTTTTCGGCTTAGCAATAGGAATTACTCTATTTCTTTTTATAGCCAAAATATTTCTATTCGCTTTTTTCGCAGCTGTCATTATGAGTATCATATACGCAGTAGTCAGGAGAGTTAAAAATTTTATCAGCTATGACCAAAATGGAGAGTACTATATAAAAAGCTATAATTACAATCCAAGATTTCAAAGTAATTTTGACGAAATTGAACCTTTATTTGTTGATAATACAGCAAATAGTCTAAGAATAATTGAATTAATTTAAAACCTTAAATAAAAATTAAAAATATGTATAATAAAAGAGAATTTCAAAAGCATTGGGGACATCAAAATGCAAATAAATGTAGAGGATTTAATGATTACCCATTCAAAAAAGTATGGAAATCACATATGCAACAGTCCCTCAATAATCCACCGGCAAATGTCAAAGAGTTGGATGATAAATACGAACTTCATCTCTATGCTCCGGGATATGAGAAAAGCGATTTTTCAATAGCTTTAATTGATAAAAATTTAAGCATCTCAGTTGATTCTAAAAATGAAAATCAAACTAATTGGAAAAGGCAAGAATTTATTCCAAAAGGATTCACGAGACAATTTGAATTAAATGAAAAAATAGAAAAAGCTTCAATTAATGCACAATACAAAAACGGTGTGTTAATCATAAGCCTACCAAAAAGCGCAGGATTTGAGACAGAAAGACAGAATATTAAAATAGCTTAATCAGTAAAGCTGTATATTAGTGATTAGCCCAATGAATTGAATTCGTTGGGCTTTTGATTTTACTTTAACAAATTCTCAAAATATAGGAAGGTATATTTCAATTGGTACAAAACTGTCATTTTGAATAAACATTAATTAGCCTGACATGCTGTTTTGTCACACTATTTCTGAGCGCCCTGCCTTATTGGCGTATTTTTCACAATGGCATTTGTTTTGATATACCGTAAGCGAAATATTTGATTTATTAACCTAAAAAAATATATTGTTATGACACTAGTAAGATATCAAAATCCGTTACCAACTATGTTTGAAAGATTTTTCAACAATGAATTAGTAAATTGGGGAAGAGATAATTTTTCAGAGACTGACACAACATTACCGTCTGTAAATATCAAGGAGACTACTGATGCTTTTGAAGTGGAAGTTGCAGCTCCGGGATTTGATAAATCAGACTTTAATATTGAGTTGGACAATAACCTACTTACTATTTCTTCTGAAAAGAAAGTGGAGAATGAAGTAAAAGAGGGTGAAAAAATAACTAGACAAGAGTTCAGCTATCAATCTTTTAAACGCTCATTCACTCTTCCTGAAATAGTAGAGGGAGACAAAATTACAGCAAAGTACGAAAATGGAATATTGTCATTGACTATTCCAAAAAAAGACGAAGCAAAACCAAAACCGGTTAAACAAATTAAGGTTAAGTAAGGTAAGTAAAAAGTGAATTAACCTTAAATTATTCTTTCTAAAAAAATTATAACGATAATTCTTTTTGCAGAGAGTATAATTTACAGGATAGAAAAATTGACTATTAATACTTTGAAATTTATTAAAGATTACTTGATG
>JALVAD010000379.1 GCA_027011385.1 Saprospiraceae bacterium
AACCGTATGGTCCACCCTCTAAAACATCATCCGCTGTAATTGTAGCTATACAATTTGCATCAACAGATACTTGTGACTGATCATTACATACTAATGTGCTTGTAGGATTTTGGAATTCTTCAACTCTTAAGTCAAATGAACAACTATCAATTGCAACCCCATTTTCCAATAAATGTAGTTTTACAGTTTGTGTTTCTCCATGACAAATTGGATCACCAATCGCTGGACCTTCAACTAATACGATACCATCAGTTACAGGTGGTACTCCGGCATCTAAAGTGACATCAGCACCACAACCAATAAAGTCTTTTGTTCTAACATATAGAGTGATATTTTCACCCGCTGCTAAATTAATAGAAAAATGACCTGCTTGATCATCAGGACCATTTGGATCATAAATATCATTTAATGCCCATTGACCATTTTTCATATATCCAAAATCATCCCAGAACGCACCACCAAAATCTTCTGTATGGTAAGTCCAGTCAAATTCAAAAGTAGTTGCAGTTGTAGCTACAAAGTTAACCATTGTATAGTTCCAATAAGCTTGATCTCCATTTCCTGAACAAGTTGAATTATCATCATAACATTCCATGAAAATTTGAGTAGGAAGATTTGATAAATCAAACATACTAGGACCATAAGTACTAGCAGGTCCGTTAATAGTAAATTCTTGTGTAAAATCAGGAGGAAAAGCTTGTGTATTTGGATCATACTCAGCAAATCCTGAAGGATCAAAAGGATCTACAAATCCACCTGCTCCAGCAGCTGGTTGTTGTAAAATAGTATCGTACTGAACAGCACAATTACCTTCTGTTCTAGCTTGATATTGAGCTGGCCAACAACATTCTCCTGCGTCAAGATAAATAACTCTATCTCCAGGACAATCCAAAGTACAGTCTCCTGCACCACCTCCAGCAGCTACATCATAAGATATAGTCGCATCAATATCAACAAAAACATGGTCATTAAAACCATCATTATCATGTATTTGAAAGTCTATTGAAGTAATAGGGGCATTAGCTGAAAAATTATAAGCCTCAATATCAGTTCCGCAAACACCTGCAGAAACAACAGCTCCATTCACTAATATATCCCATCCATACCAAGATGGACACCATGTAGTACCACCTGTACTACTTCCGTAATGACTTGTAAAATCATTAACAACAACATTTGTAATTGTGCCTCCGGCTGGGACACAAGACAAATCTACAGATACTACTCCACCAGCTTGATCAAAGCCATTGTCTATACCTGTTTGTACAAAATCGCAAGTTTGTGCAGTAGCAAACATACCACTAAGCATAAACACTGCAATCGTAAATATTTTTATAAATTTTTTCATAAGATTGAGTTTTGGTTTAATAAAATTTAGTTTTTAAGTTAAAATCGATTATTCGCTGAGTAATTCTATATACTCTTGCTTTACTGTATTTACATAACCCCCAACTCCAGGTGTTCCGGCAGGAATTCTGTTTGAAGCGATTTTATATGTATTTTCAATTGCTTCACTTACAGTTTTACCTGTTTTAAGATCACGCAAAATCAAATTTCCAAAAGAATAACGCAATTCATTTACTGATTCCTGTACCATTTTTGGAGTCAATGCTTGATTCGCTTTTCTTAAAGAAGCTGTTCTTGGAGGTAATTTAGAAAGTTGCTCCGCAACTAACTTTTCTGCATTTTTAGTGTTAACATACTGTGCGCTTACAGTAGATGCACTAAACATAAATAGACCCATCAACAAAAACAATGGCAACACCATTTTTGCTCTAAGTCCTAAAAAATTCAAATTCATTTTTTTCATGAGATTGAGTTTTGGTTATTAAAATAATTTTTTTTTCGGTTAAAAAATAATATCACGCCTTTGCGCGATTGAGTTTCGTCTATATAATCTCTATCACATCATGAAAGAGCTTACACTAATACTTCATTTTATTCAAAAATAAAATGTTTTTCTTTTTATCTTATTTCGATTTCGTCTTTTAACAAGGGTGGTTTATGCCCTTATTAAAGGTAGTCCTAGATATATAATATCATCGTATATACAAAAATCATATACATCTAGAATACAAAG
>JALVAD010000380.1 GCA_027011385.1 Saprospiraceae bacterium
ATTCCTAAAAGTGATAGATTCTTGTCTTCTCATTTCTCCTTTTTCATCTTTATCTAAACATTCCTCAGATCCTTTTTCAAAATAAAAAGGAAGTAGATTAGTGATTTTTGAAAATCCTTCACCTACAAGTTTTTCATTGTCTAACTTTTCTTTTTTAAATGAAATAGCATAAGGAGAACATGATACAATTTGCTTTTTTTTATCAAAAACTTTATTCATTGTAGTCCCTATCCTTTTAATTTCTTGTTCATAAGAAATTATGTTTCTTAAAAACGGACTCATATCCTTTCCATCATAATAATCCCAATCAACTCCTTTAGTACCCGGAAAATTCACGGCATTTCCTTCATCATCAAGTTCCACAAAAATATGAAGACCTTTACTCGGCTCTAAACCATCTTCAAAAATCTTCGGAGTACTTTCTTTTAAATATTTTGTGTAATTTATTATCTCCCGTATCATTTTACCAAATTTAAAATATTGTTAAAATCTAATCTAAACACTATTTATAGAATTATCTGTTATCTTTTATTTTTCCCTCCACCACCTCACAATACCCAAATCCAACCGAATTCATACTACCGAAACCCGCGTTTAGCCCTGTCAAGATTATGTCCTTTGGTGCTGTCAGTTCAAATTCATAGTGATAGCCCCGCACTTTTGTTTCTTCGGGAGTAAAGGCTTTTATCGTTTGCAATTCCGTTTTGGGATATAGTTTTTTGATTCTGAAATTCAATTTATCTATATCATTGTAATCGTTTCCCGCAGCCTTATGTTTTTCAACCAGATTGGTCAAAAATAGTCTTTTGTACTCCTTGTGCACCGGATTGATATATTGCTCGTTTTTGTCTTTTTCCGTTTGTAAACCCATTACAATAGGAGATATTGTTTTTAATTTAACGGTAGAACTTTCAGGAATATTTACATCAATAACCTCAATATTTGCAACTTCCATTTGGATTCCCGATATTTTATCTCCGATAAAAACTTTTTGTTCTTTAAATAATCCTACAACAAACTTTTCGCATTGCTCGGGCAACTGAAAAGATACAGTGAGCCACACATTTCTTGACCACACCTGCATACGATCCGTTCCGGGAAGTATTTTCCAGGTTTTCTTTGGAAAACTTAATTTTGAAAAAGTAAACAGTTTAAAAGTTTTGCCATTTTCAAGAAGATATCCTTCATCGTGCAAAATACGAGTAAACTCTTCATCAGCTTCTGCAAGAATCTTATATATCCAGGCACTAATTGGGTACTGATAATTCAAAGGTAGTACCTGTTTTCTACCACTCATCTCAAAATGTATTTTGAATCTCATACTAAACTCTTGATTTTAAAGCTTAAAGTTAATAAATTTTTCAAATACTACTCAATATTTTTATAAATATGAATGCGTTTAACATTCAATGGTCGCCTACCTCTCAAAAAAATCTAAGAAAGCCTATTTTGAAATCAGGCTTCTCTTTAGCTTTTATATGTTCACTAACTATATTCATTTTTATTGATTTGGGCTTTCAGCCCGCATTTTAATTAGTGACTACCATAATCCCAAGGCGCTGCCATTGGGATAAAAAACTATGCCTTTCAGGCAATTAATATTTACAATACGCTATTTGTTTGAACCATTTCCTTTTTTCATTGGATTAATTCTTTTGCCGTTTCATCTTATCTCACAACTATTTGTTTGACCCCCCCCTCCTATTTTCACCTATGTATAAGTAATATTTATGTTTTTTTCGACACAAATGGGCTGAAAGCCCTATTCATTTCAACTCCGGACGAATCCCGGAGTTTATCTCCACATATACAAATACGCCCTGAAAGGGCAACTTAATCGTTCCACAAATATTTTTCATTATATTCTATTCCATATTCTTTCAAAAATAATAAGTACTCATCTTTGAACTGTATCTTTTCATGATGTTTTTCTTGTTTCTCGATATAGCGCTTTACCCTATCGTGAATTGATGAACTAACAGAAAAGGCACCATATCCTCCTTGCCAAGCAAAATTTTTATAATAACTATCAAATGTTTTAATCCATCGACTACTATGCCTTTTTATATTTTCTACAAGTTTAGAAAGGGCTATATTCTTTGACATTATACACAATATATGTACGTGATCTCCAACACCATTAATTATAATTGGTATTGATTGATTAGATTTAATTACTGTGCCAATGTATGCATATAACCTCTGTTTATCATCTTTACGAATCAATAAAGCATTGTTTTTTACATGAAAAACAATGTGGATATACAGTTTTGATAAAGATTGTGACATATTTCAAAGTTTAATAATTATTTCTTGCAGGATTTACCAAAATAATTTGATTTTATACCGTGTTCACTAATTTTCGCCCCTCTCCCAATATATGTCAAAAATATGGTAAAAGTAACCACAATTCTCAAAGTTTTTTTTATTTTTTTTCACAATACAATTTCCGTTCTCTAATCCGGAACGTGGAATTATACATTAACAGCATCAACCAAATTTATTTGGAAGTGCTTTTAATGGATTAATTATTTCTTTTTGTTAACTTTGTGTTTTCTAAAAGAAAGTAGATAGATGAAGAAAATAAAAATTGGATTAACGATTGGAGATCTCAACGGCATAGGACCGGAGGTATTGATTAAAGCGGTATCCGATAAGAGAATTACAGATATATGCACCCCTATTATTTATGCTTCTGCCAAAGTGGTATCTTATCATAGAAATATTGCCAAAGTGGATGATTTTCGCTATAAAATAGCTATGTCAGGCGAAAGGGTAGTAGATGGTAAAATCAATTTGGTCAATTGTTGGACAGAAAATGTCTCTATCAACATAGGTAATGTTACAGTAGAAGGGGGGAAATACGCAAAACTTGCATTAGATAGTGCTCTTTATGACCTCAAAGAAGGTCATATTGACGCTTTGGTTACTGCTCCTATCAACAAAGAAGCTATGGCTAAAATAGGTTTTGGATTCAAAGGTCATACAGATTATCTTGAAAATTATACAAAGTCAGAAGAAGCGATGATGATTATGCTGAATGGAGACTTGCGCGTAGCACTCGTCACTCATCATATCCCTTTAGCAAACGTCGCTTCAACTATCAATAAAGATATGATCCTGAATTCTATCTTAAGATTAAATAATACTCTCAAAAGAGACTTTGATAAAGAAAAACCTGTCATTGCAGTACTTGGACTCAATCCTCATGCTGGTGACGGAGGTGTCATCGGTAAGGAAGAAGAAGAAATCATAAGACCTGCGATATTGGCAGCAAAGAACAAAGGAGTCTTTGTAAATGGCCCTTTCCCCTCTGATAGTTTTTGGGGTACATATAGTCATAAAAAATATGATGCCGTACTAGCAATGTATCATGACCAAGGGCTTATTCCTTTCAAACTCCTTTCTTTCGGACAAGGAGTTAATTTTACCGGAGGATTACCATTTGTAAGAACCTCTCCGGATCACGGAACAGGTTATGATATTGTAGGAAAGAATGTTGCAAATCACGAATCTTTTCTGAATGCAATTTTTGAAGCAATCGACCTAGCACGAAACAGGATTGAATTTATGGAATCCGGGAAAAATGCGATTGAAAAAAGAGCAAAGCCATCAGAAGAAGCTGATGAGTAGTTTAGTTGGTTGCTAATTATCATACTCAGTATTGAAATCAAATAGGTTCTATCTATCGATATTCACTCACGAGATTGGTTATCTGTACTTCTTACCGACAACTTTGCAAGCAGCGTCCCAGTAGCTGCGGATACAAAGATACGTCTTTTTTTTATATACGAAATAATTTTATGTGTTTTTTAACAAATTATTAAATTTATCGCATAGCGAAATAAGATGTTTTGTATAAAATCAGATACAAAATATCGTCGATTCCGAAATTTATTTTCGTGTAGCAATACAGTATAAAACAGCTAGTGTCAAGTCAAGTGTAATGTTTTGGGTTGATGTTTATGGATGTCGCCAAGAGGTCAAAGACACTTTAGCTAAAGGTAAAGGATATACTGAGCTAAAGGTTTTTAACCTCTTAGCGAATTCAATTTACACGAAATTTTATCTTTGACTTGACACTAACACATCAGTAACTAAAATTTAATTATCTTTATCTTGCGTTGCTTAATAGTATCTCCAATACTCAATATATAGATACCACTATCAAGTCCACCGACATCCAAATTATCACTTGATTTTAATGCGCCAAACTTAACAATATTTCCATTTATTGACGATATCGTATATTGGTTTGATACAGTTCGGTCTAAACCTTTAAGGTTCAATATTCCATTAGTTGGATTTGGAAAAACCACTAATTCATCTATATCAGATTGTTTTGTTCCTGTACTAATATCTACTTTTACTACTACACTATTTCTTCTAATTTTTAGCAATGGGAAAATATCATTAGTCAATACACACATATATGTTCCGGATGAACTATTATCCTGGATATCAATGCTCAATTCAGAACTATTTTCACTTAGAACTCCATTATTCTTCATCCATTTATATTTGGTATTTGGATGATTATCTCCGGCTTCAATCTTTATAACCGTTGCTGTACTAATAATAATTGTATCTTTTGTTAGCAAATCATTCTGTTTATTGTAGGTAAAAACAGAGTCAGCTTCAATAAGATTCCGTATAGGTTCTAAAGCTTCAAAATTTAAATTATTGCCGGAAATATCACAGCTTCCAATCAATGCGTCTTTACTTAATTTCGATAGACTTGAATATTGATTATCATTTACTTGAAAACTAAAAAAAGACTTTATTTTATCAATAGGTACTTTTCCCGAAAATTCATTATTTCTAGCAACCAAATACATTTTTTTCCCGTAGTCTCCATTATTAAATAATAATGAAATATCACCCGATAACTTATTACCTGAAATAAACATTCCATAGTATTCTTCTAAGTTTGAAAAATCCAAATCATTTGGTAGCTCACCGTACAAATTGCAATATTCACAAGAAAATCTATGTAATTTAGGTACATCATCAATCCATGTGGGGAAAATTGAAGCTGTCCAATCATTTCTGTCCAAATCTAGGCTAAACAAATTGGGAAAAGTAGAAATAATATCAAAACTACCTGTTAGATTATTGCGTTCTAATATTAATGCTT
The DNA here is from genome assembly GCA_027011385.1 of Saprospiraceae bacterium. Lineage (GTDB taxonomy): Bacteria > Bacteroidota > Bacteroidia > Chitinophagales > Saprospiraceae > JADJGA01. The sequence continues at coordinate 5,138 of JALVAD010000380.1, forward strand.
CTAATTTATGATTTCTCCAACTTTCAGGAATTGCTCCTGACAATTTATTGTTTTGCGCATAAAACAAAGTTAAATTTTCTGGTAAGTCCGGTAGTGTACCGGTTAAATTGTTGGTATTTAAAGTCAGAGTAGCTAAGTTGTCCATATTCTTAAAAATATTTGGTATCTCTCCGTCGAGTTTGTCTCTATCTAAAATTAATCTTGACAATTCTTTCAGTTCTTGAATCTCAACCGGAATTCCTCCTATTAACTCTCCTCCCTTTATCTCTAAAGTGTTAAGTTTATCCAGCTTTGAAACCTCCACCGGAAATTGTCCTTTCACCTTAAAATTATTTAAATTTAATTTATAAACTCTGTCATTTACAAGCTTAACACCTTTCCAATTTTCAATGGGCTTATCAGATAACCAATTATCTGCTCCAACCCAATTTGGCCCATCTAATTTATTGTAAATACTTACTAATACCAATGAATCTGCTTTTCTATCCTGTCCGTTCACACAAATGGAAATGAGAAATAATAATAATAATGTCTGTAATGTTTTCATAGTTTTATTGTTTAATTTTAGGCAAAGAAACAACAAAACCAATGTATATTTTCCACCCATTTGGGTGAAAAAGAAAATTATTGTATCATTAATAAATCACCTCCCCATGCAAGTAATTAAACCCTGCAATTCCTTGTAGTCCTCCTCCATGAACCCATACTATTTTTGAATTGGAATCAAAAAAGCCTTTTTTCAATAAATCATGTAAAGCAAAAACCAATTTCCCTGTATAAATAGGATCCAATGGAATCCCGTATTTAGATTTATAATTATTGATAAAGTCTATTAATTTATCATCGTACTTAGCAAAACCGCCAAAATGATAATCTTCATTTATTTCCCAATTCTTTTTGTTTAGAAATTCGGTATCTCCATTAAATATCTCCAACAATGTATTATTCCAATCCACTCCTTTGATAGCAGCAATACCGATCAATTTAGTCTTATCAGGTAGATTATTCAATACCCCTGCAAATGTACCTCCTGTACCTAAATCCATAAGTAAATAGTCCGGTTCAATTCCCAACTGAGATATGATTTCATCGACAATTTCTCCCGAACCCGGTATTGCCAGATTATTGGAACCTCCTTCGGGAATAATATAAGATTTTGGAAATTGGGATTGAAGACTATCAAGATATTTTTTGCTTCTTATACTTTTAAATGCTGTCCTGGACATAAAAATCATTTTGACACCATTTTGTTTAATAAACTTCAATGTTGGGTTATCCGGGTCATAGCCATCTCCTCTTATATAGAAAGTAGTAGGTATCTTCATTTCCCGGCTGATAACCGACAAAGTGTATAATAAATTGGAAAAAGAGCCACCAAAAGCAATCAATTCTTCATGATCGTTTTCAAATGCGTATTTGAGATTGTACTTTAATTTCCTAAACTTATTACCTGATATATCGTGATGAATTAGGTCATCCCTTTTTACATATATATCTAGAGTGTTGTTATTTTCAAAGCTTATCTTTTGTATTGGACTTGGAAGCCAAAGATTGAAATGTTTGTAAAATTTTTCCAAAACTAATATTTTAAAATTTGATCTGTTTTCATGCAGATACTAAATAGTAACAAAAAAAAGCCGCCAAGAAATATTCTCAACGGCTTATAATATGTGACATAAAACAAGTTTTACTTACTTACCTCCATCTAATTCATCTTGCCACTTTTTCAACTCATCCCATTTACCTTCTGCAGCCAATTTAGCTTGTGCAGGCCATGTATCGGGATTGTGCATAGCATAACGCTTTCCTCCTTTTTCTAAAAGGATTTCACGTATTGTATCAGGCTCAGCCTTTGATAATTTCTCAAAAGTCTCATATCCTGAATCACCAAGAATAGAAGCTATTTTTGGTCCGATACCCTCAATTTTCTTTAAGTCATCAGGCTTAACATCTTCTTTCTTTTCTGCTTTAGGTTCTTCACTTTTAACTTCTGCCTTTTTGGTCTCCTCTTTCTTTACTTCAGCTTTCTTTGCCTCAGCTTTTAGCGCATCTCTTCCTTCTTGCTCAAATTGAGATTTCAATTGAGAGAAAGCATCAAGTTCTCCTAATGTAGTTTTTTCAATACTAGATTGTTGTTTTTTGATTACTTTATCAACTTTCTTTCTTTCTTGTTTCTTCTCATTATCCATGGAAACTTCAGCTTCTTTCTTGATATCATTCAAATATCTTGAGTGAGAAACGATTATTCTCTTATCATCTCTATTGAACTCGATTACTTTGAATGTCAATGTTTCATCAACTTCAGGTAATGTATTGTCTTCTTTTCTCAAATGTCTTCCTGGAGCAAATGCTTCTAAACCATAAGGTAATTGTACGATTGCACCTTTTTCTTCTCTCTTGATTACCACTCCATCGTGATAAGATCCTTCAGGAAATACTTTTTCAAATGTATCCCATGGATTTTCCTCGATTTGTTTGTGTCCTAAAGACAATTTTCTACTGTCTCTATTGATATCCAATACAACAACATCAATATTATTTCCAACTTTAGTGAATTCTGAAGGATGTGAGAATCTTTTTATCCAAGAAAGATCTGAAATATGTACCATTCCACCAATTCCCTCTTCAAGTTCAACAAAAACTCCATATGGAGTAAGGTTTTTGACCACACCTGTATGTTGTGATCCAACACCATATTTTTCATCTATCTTATCCCAAGGATCAGCAGATAGTTGCTTAATACTCAAAGACATTTTCCTTTCGTCTCTATCTATAGTAACAACTTTAGCTTCAAATTCTTGTCCTAATTTAAAGTAATCTCTTGCGTTAACAGGTTGGTTGCTCCAAGTAACTTCAGAGACGTGAACCAAACCTTCAACTCCAGGGATTATTTCAAGGAATGCACCATAATCTTCTATATTTACGATTTTTCCTTTAATAACACTTCCTTCTTTTATTTCTTCATCTAGTGTATCCCATGGATGTGGTTGAATTTGTTTCAATCCAAGAGAAATTCTTCTTTTGTTTTCATCAAAATCAAGAACAACTACTTGTAGCTTTTGATTTAATTCAAGTACTTCACTTGGGTGTGAGATTCTACCCCAAGAAATATCTGTAATATACAATAGTCCATCAACTCCACCAAGATCCATAAATGCACCAAAGTCTGTGATATTTTTAACAATACCTTCAAGCACTTGACCTTTTTCAAGTCCTTTGATGATTATTTCTCTTTGTTCTGCAAGATCACTTTCAATCAATGCTTTGTGTGATACAACAGCATTTTTGATAGCTTCGTTGATTTTCACAACTTTAAATTCCATAGTCTTTCCAACATATTGATCGTAATCAATAATAGGCTTAATATCTATCTGTGATCCCGGCAAGAATGTTTCCAAACCATTACAGTCAACAATAAGTCCACCTTTAGTCTTACTTACGATAAGACCTTTCAAGATAGTACCATTTTCATGTGAATCAACCAATGCATCCCACGCTTCTAACAATTTTGCTTTCTTTCTGGAAAGAATCAATTGTCCTTTATCATTTTCTAAGCTCTCAACATATACCTTTACAGTATCACCCGGTTTCAAATCAGGTCTGTCTCTAAAATCCGTAGCTGATAAAATACCATCGGATTTATAGTTTAAGTCTAAAATAACATCTCCATCTGAAATAGTTTTAACTGTCGCATCTACGATTTCACTTTCACCAAGTGATGTCAATGTCGCAACATAATCGTTCATGTATTTCTCTTCTTCTTCTGGAGTGTAAGGTGTTTTGTTTTTTGAACCGAGAGTCCAATCAAAGTCGTCATGTGGTGTTTCTTTCTTTTCGACAACTTCTTCTACAACTTGTGTTGTTTCTTCTACTAAAACCTCATTTTCTGAAGTCTCAGGAGTCTGTTCGTTTTTTTGATCTGACATAGTCATTTCTAAGATTTGTATTTCGCTCATTTGCGAAAGGTGTTAAAAAAATTTAAATTAGCGCGCAAAGGTACAATTATTTATTTAATTCACAAGGATTTGATTAAAAATAAAAATAATAATCCTGTGTAAGTCAATTTATTTGGTTAAGGTAAAGTTAAAAATTAGAATTGTAGTGATAAAATTATTATATTTGTAAAGTTGTTTAAAAACAGATAACTATTCAGCTGCTTATCTAGTACAATGAGTAATTGAATCTTTATAAAAAATATTGCTCTTAATGGAAAGATGGAAAATTTGGGCTATAATAAGTTTGATGAGTTTCGCCTTAATCGGTGTTGCCATGAGTCAAATTTATTGGATTAAATGGTCTATTTCTCTCGATCAAAAGAATTTCACTTCAAAAGTATTTAGAGCTCTCAATGAAGTTAGAAATAAAATTGATATAGAAATAAAAAACATAGATATTGAATTTAACAGCCATAACTCTGATACATTGTCTTCTAACACAGAAGCCACATCGGAAGATTGGAGAGAATCGCAAATACTTAAAGAAACAAAAAGCTTGGAATACAGCCTAAATCCTGATGCATTTTTAGAAAAATTGAACCCGGACAAAATAAATCAATACGTTGAAGAAGCTTTTGAACAACAGGGAATAGATAATGATTTTATTTATGGGATTTATTCTAATAAAAAAGATGATTTTCTGATTGTAAAAGATAGAACTGCCATTAATAACCCAAGTAATAGCGATGATGAGTTAAATCTAAGTGAATTGAAAAACACAAAATACAAGGTGTCTTTGCTAAGTACAGAATTCAATTCACCCGGAAGTTTAAATCTATTATTTACAGGCTCAAGTTGGTCAAGTAAATTGCCTATATTATTATTGAATTTGATTTTTACAATTTTGATTTTATTTGTTTTCAGTTATACGATTTATACCATTTTCAAGCAAAAGAAGATATCTCAAATGAAAACCGATTTTGTCAATAATATGACTCACGAATTTAAAACACCGATTGCGACAATATCACTAGCTACGGATTCTATATTATCTCCTGTAATATTTAATGATAAAGAAAAAATAAAAAAGTTTATTAATATTATAAAGGAGGAAAATTCAAGATTGCTGAATCAGGTCGAAAATGTACTACAAATAGCAAAACTAGATAAACGAAAAATAGAATTAACTCTTACCGAAACTGATGTTCATGAAGTTCTTGATGAAACCATTCAACACCTGAAGTTAAAATTGGACAGTAAAAGTGCAAAAATAATAAAAGATTATCAAGCAATCGATCCTTTTATTGAGGCTGATGAAACCCATATATTAAATATTTTTAGCAATATCATCGAAAATGCAATCAAATACTCTTTTGATAGTCCCGAAATCACTATTAGAACAAATAATTTTAATGGTGGCATCATAGTCTCGATTAAAGATAAGGGAATTGGAATGTCAAAGGAAGAATTAAATCATATATTTGATAAATTCTACCGTGTTTCTACGGGAAATGTCCATAATATTAAAGGATTTGGTCTTGGGCTCGCATATGTAAAAACCTTTGTGGAAGCCCATAAAGCCAAAATAAAAGTTAAAAGCGAAAAAGGAGTAGGAACTGAATTTATAATTAGGTTTCAAAAAAATGTGACCTAGCTATGCTTTATTAGTCTTAAATGTGGAAATAAAAATGTTAAAATGAGCAAAAAGATTTTATTAGCAGAAGACGATCTCAATTTTGGGGATGTTTTAAGATCGTATCTGAGTTTAAATGATTACGAAGTTGATTTGGCAAATGATGGACTCAAAGCCTTTGAGTATTTTAATAATAATAACTACAATTTGTGTATTTTGGATGTTATGATGCCAAAGCTTGATGGTTTCCAATTAGCAAAAAAAATCAAAGAGAAAAATCAAAAAATCCCAATTATATTCCTAACTGCAAAGACAATGAAAGAAGATGTAATCGAAGGTTTTAAAGTAGGAGCTGATGATTATATCACAAAACCATTCAATTCAACAGAGCTTTTATATCGAGTAAAAGCTGTAATGAAAAGAAGCAATAGAGGAAATTCAAAATCGGATATCAAAGAATTTACAATAGGGAAATTTCATTTTAATTTTCCTATTCGAATCTTGACCTTTACTAACGAAAAAGGAGAAAAAACCGAGAAAAAATTATCCCCCAAAGAAGCCCAACTTTTAAGAATGTTTTGTTTACACAAAAATGAAATATTACCTAGAGACATAGCCCTGAAGGAAATATGGAAAAAAAGCGATTATTTTACCGCACGAAGTATGGATGTCTTTGTAACCAAATTAAGAAATTACCTTAGTTTAGACCAAGATTTAGAAATAGAAAACATTCATGGAAACGGTTTTAGATTAATCGATTCTAGTAAGAGTTAGTAATTTAGCACGTGATTCCAAGGATTTTCAGCCTTGTCATATTCGTATAATTTGAATTTTTGAATCAACCTTATAAGCTTAATAGGGTATGATTGGTCAGTCGCATACCCTGCTTCTTTCAATCCCCAAGCCCAACTGGCAAAATCTTCTTTAGAATATGTAAATAGCTTTGAATAATGATCGGTTTGTTTTAAGAAATTAGAGTGATCAACATAAGATTCCAAGACACTATCATAATGCCTAAAACAAGATTCAACCAATTTCCCTTTGTGATAATCATCGTCTTTGTGGTAATAAGTCGCACCCTGCCAATAATTTTTGCATTTTATACCAAAATGATTATTAGCATATATTGCCAAATCGCTTTTTCCTGCCTGAGATTCAAGAAGACCTTGTGCTAATGTGATGCTCGCAGGAATCCCTGTTCTATACATCTCAGCTATCGCAATATCTTTATATTGATCTATATAATTGTACTTGCTAATAGTATCAGCACCCGGTATGTCATCCGATAATTTTTCCCTGTCTATTAAAGTAAATGAAGAAAGGACAATAAAAAAGGTAAATAGTTTTAGCATATCTTAAATTGTTAGTAGTTTTATATTGCATTTCATTGCAATATGTAAAACGATACAAATTCTATGCCAAAAAAAAAATTATATAAAAAAAGCCGCCTCTCCAGAGAGAAAGCGGCATAAATTTATTATAAAAAACTTTATTACCAACCAGGGTTTTGAGTCAGATTAGTATTTAGAGTCATCTGGTCAGTTGGTATTGGTTCCAAATATTTTCTGTCATCCCAAGGAGTTCTTCTATCTCCTTCCTTTTGAGCATAGATATGACCATCATCAGTAAATAATGGAGAAATACCAGAAGCAAACGGTACTGAAGGATCTACTTTTACTCCATAGTAACTTTCATCATTATCATAATAATTTCCTTTTGCCCATCTGATCAAATCCCATTTTCTAAATGGTTCTAGCATCAATTCAACTCTTCTCTCTCTTCTTATTTCCCATAGCAAATTACCCACATCAGGATCTCTATCATCTGCTTCGAAACCTACTCCAACTGTTAAGTGAGCTACTCCTGCTCTATCCCTTAACAAATTGATACTTTTATCCAAATCGTCTTGAGTGATTGTTCCCAATTCAGCTTTTGCTTCAGCATAGTTCAAAAGCACTTCACCTAATCTAAAAATAGGGGCATCAGTTGTAGCTTCAACTCCTTGAGTAGGCTGATTTTTCACAATATCATATGTAGCATACTTTATTGGAGAAAACATAGGTACACCTTTATTGAAAGGTGCTACCAATCTGGAAGTATCGATTATACTGTACATTCTTTTATCTCTTCCCCTTGCAACACCTACATTAGTACTAAAGGCATTTATTGACGTTTTTACGGTATCAGTTGTGCTAAAAGTCCATTCCGAATATCCGGGATGAGTTGTACCATTGTATTTGATTGGCTTTCCATCCGCCATCAAGAATGATGATACGGAAGAATGTGAAAATCCAAAAAATGGTTCGTGAAAAATAAAACTAAGAATACTGTGTTTCATATTCTCATTGTATTTTTTCATCAAAATAACTTCCGGATTTGAAGATAAATCCTCACTGGCAAAAAGGTCAGAATAGTTTTCACTCAAGCTAAATCCTGCATCCATCAATTCAGTCGAAGCACTAACACATTCATTTAAAAGTTTATTGACATCTGCACCTGATTGGTTGTGATATTTAAATGTTGTAGCAGCTGAGAGAGCTACACGTGATTTTAAAGCTAAAGCTGTCCATTTTGTTACATATACTTTACTTCCATCATCTCTCAAGTTAGCAATCGCATAATCCAAATCTTCTATAATTTTATCTACTACAAATACTCTTGAATCTCTTGCTTTGTACAATGCGTCTTTGTCTGTAGGATCTACGGGTTTGTCATAAAACGGCACATCACCGAAGCGTCTTACCTTGTCCCAATACAAATATGCTCTAAAAAATCTACCAACAGCAACGTACCTTTTTTTGACAGATTCATCCAAATCTGCTTTAGAAGTTTCTTCGATTAGAACATTTGCCTTACGAATTGCTGCCCATTGCCAATTTGTTCCTGAACTAGTTGCAGGAACAGTTGTTGGAAAATCGGTTTCCAATCTTTGATCTAGTACGATTACGTCATCGTTATTTACTGAAAAGAAATGGTCTCCTCCAAAGAAACCTCCACTTCCGTATCCCTTGAAGTTTTCATACAATTCGAATGAAAATGCTTCAAGGTTTGATTCATTGGTCCAGAAATTATCATTTGTAAATTCTGTTTCCGGTTGAACATCTAAAAACTTTTCACATCCTACGATAGTGAAAACAATTAGAATAGATAATATATATGTTATTTTTTTCATAATCTTATAATGTTAATTGTAAACCAAAAGAAAAGCTCCTTGTCTGCGGTAACTGAGTACCGAAGAAAGATAAAGAGCCATAATAATTAATTGTTGATTCAGGGTCGATTGGTGTGAAATTCTTTGTCCACTCCATCACATTAAATGCAGAGAAATACAATCTCAATTTATTAACTGAATATTTCTGTGTCAAACTTGCAGGTAATGTGTATCCCAAAGAAAGTTCCTTGAGACGCAAATACGCTAAATTTTGTACATATTTGGATTGAGGAACGTAATTATTTCTACCATACATAAGCATTCTACCACCGTTAAGCAAACGACCGACATTTTTTGTATTTGGCAAATATACTCCGGCATTGGATGCAAATGGTCTTGGATAGAAAGCATCGGTGTTATCTTCTCTCCAATAATCTGTTTGATAATCATAAAGTACATCATAGTGATAATCTGCTAAAGCTACATTACCGGTACCCCAATATTCTCTTTTTCCAACTCCTTGGAAGAAAATTCCAAAGTCTATTCCTTTATAGTCCAATCCTGTTCTAATACTATATTCATATCTAGGTGTTGTATTACCTATCTTTTTCAAATCACCGTGGTTTTCAACAGTAAATTCTCCTTTATTAACCACTCCATCTCCATTTAAATCTTTGTATTTCACATCACCGGGGCCCATATTAAACCCACTTGTATAAATATTTGGATCTTGTACAGGAGTACCTTCTTTCAAATTTCCATCACTATCAAAATCATCCGTTTGAAATAGTCGATCCGTTTCAAATCCCCAGATTTCACCAATTTCCATTCCTTCGTAATAATCAGAAAGAATACCGGATTCATTTTTCCACTTTGTGATTTTAGCTTGTGCATCCGCCAAAATAGCTGTCGCATAAAAACCTAGATCATCATTGAAACTGTGTCTGTAATTTACAGCCAATTCCCATCCGTTTGTTGTCATTTCTCCGGCATTTACTTTAGGGACTGATGCTCCTAGTACCACAGGCAATTGTTCGCCCGGTCCTAACATATTTTTGTTTTTCCTTTGGAAAATATCCAAACTCATATCCAATGCCCCTCCAAAAAATCCAAAATCAACACCAAAGTTTTTACTTTCAATTGTTTCCCAAGTCAATGATGAAGAAACAACTTTAGGATTTCTAAATGTTTTTTCCTTTTGTGTTTCAGTAATCCAATTAGCATCTCTATTACTCACTGTCGGAACAAATACAAATTGTCCCACATCTTGATAACCGATTTGTCCCCAAGATGCTCTAAACTTTAAGTTAGATACAGCGATTTTATCCAAAAAGTCTTGTGCAAAGGCTTCTTGTGACAAACGATAAGCGATAGATGCTGATGGGAAAAAAGCAAAACGATCTCCTTTAGGAAACCTTGATGAACCGTCTATTCTACCATTCAATTCCATCAATAATTTGTCCTTGAAGTTGTAGTTCAATCTTGAAAACAACCCCAATACACGCCATCTTGATTTAGTATTATCAGCATATGCATCCCCTACTGCTGTAGCTAGTTCAGGCAAGTTAGGATCCAATAGGAAAGGTTTTCTCGCTTCTAATTTTGAATAATCATTTTGTTCGATATTAGTACCGGTAAGTAATTTGAAAGTATGATTTTTTAGCGATGTATTCGTATAGTTTGCATATGCATTGAAAGAATACAATTTATTTTTATATGTTATATAGCTTGTCTTATTTCTGGAAGTAGAAGAAGCATAATAAGCAGGATCATACTTTGGAGTATTACCAACACTCCACCAATTGATTAATGGTACAGAACCTCCCTTTACATGCTCAACTTTGTCAGCATTTGAGTAAGAGAAATTGGCTGTGAAATCAATTTTATGTGCATCTTGATTAAGCACATCAAATACTGTCTCTACAGTTTGCCTTGAATAATTTCTTTCAGTTCTTGATCTATTTGCATTTCTGATAAATCCAATAGGTCCTATGAAACTCGTACCTTTGGGAGCGTCAAAATATGTTCCGTCCGAAACTCCGTATGGGAAGTTATTTGGCCATCTCAAAGCATAAAATAATTCACCCAACCTAGCACCTGCTCTATAACTAAAGGGTTCTTCATATACACTCTTTGTATAAATATTACGATAATTAACAGTAGTGAAACTGTTTAATTTAGCAGAAAAATTAGCATTGATTTTATTCTGTTTCAATGTTTCAGTATTTACTTTTAACAAGCCTTGATCAGAATTATTTGAATAAGAAATATTATAGTTAATCTTATCGCTACCTCCACTTATTGAGAAATTGTGAGTTTTATTTATAGCATTATCATTTAAGATTTGACCGAAAACATCCCAACTTCTGTAACCATAAAATTGTCCGTCAATAACTTCAAAATCTCTTCCTTCTTTCATCACATCATCATTGAGTGAACTACCTAGATAACCGTATTTTTTCTCCCATGCAATACTTTTATCTCTCCAGTCTTGACCTCCCATACCAAAAGCAAAAGGAGCTCCACCATTGTTTCTTTCCTTGGCCGTATGTATGGCATCCATAAGATCTTCCATCGGTGCGTGCTTGATATTCCAAATAGGTCTCTTTGTCGAGAAGTTATTGGAATATGTAATTACCGGTTTTCCTGGTTTTCCTCCCTTGGTTTTAATAAGAATAACCCCAAATGCAGCTCTTACTCCATAGATAGAAGTAGATGCAGCATCTTTCAAAACAGAGATAGATTCTATTGCTTCAGGATTTAGGTCAGTTAAACTTCCCTCAACTCCATCAATCAATATAAGTGGATTACTTTCACCATTTACCGAGCCATATCCTCTCAATTTGATTATGGCCTCTTGATTCAACTTTCCAGTTGCGTGTGTAATTGTGACACCGGGTACAACTCCTTTTAATGTCCTACTTACATCAGTAATAGGTTTTGCATCCAAGGTTTTGGCAACATCAACTGTTGAAACAGCTCCGGAAAGGTTTTCCTTCTTTTGAGTACCATATCCAACTACAATTATATCTTCTAATCCAACACTATTCTGCTTTAGTGCGATGTTAAAAGTACGTTGATCACCTATGGTCACCTCTTGAGGATCATAACCGATATACGAAAATACAAGAATTGAACTACTCGAAGGAGCATCCAAACCAAACTTTCCGTCCAGATCGGTAATAGTTCCAACATTTGAGTCCTTAATCCTAACTGAGGCTCCAATGAGTGGGTCGCCTGTACTTTGATCAGTTAGTACACCGTTAACCTTTATTTGCGAAAATGAAATTTGCGCAAAAAATATCAACAGGATAACAAGTAAAAATTGATTTTTTTTCATAAAAAAAGTTTTAAATTATATAATAATTGTTCATAGTCTCTTAGGTATGAGTTCACATTTTTTAAAATTTTATCAACATCCTCTTAGCTCACTATAACTTATGTCTATTCGAGGTTAATCTCCTACAAAACCAATAAAACTAATTCTGCATAGTTACAAAAATAAATTAGGATTTTCAAAAAAAAAATCATAATTCTTATAAATATATAATTCTTACAAATACTAATTTGCCATTTTAGGCTAATGTACAACAAACAAATTCAAAATAATAGTTGGCTATCGGCAATTTACCTTAATTTTGTATTCTTTATATTTGTTGTTATGTACAATAAGAAGAAAATATATTTTTATAAATTTGCAAAGAGAGCTACTTTTGCACTTATTATCGTAATTGTATTGCTTTATATTTGGGGTGATAATGTAAATTTCGAAAAAAGATTTGCTCCAGTCATTTATTCCAAAGAAGGGAAAATAATGTCGGCAGGTATCTCAGAAGATCAACAGTGGAGGATTGCCTGTGAAAACAAAATGCCGGATAAATTGGCAACTTCCATCAGATTGTTTGAAGATCAATATTTTTATTATCATCCGGGAGTAAATATCGGTTCAATCCTAAAGGCGATTAAAAATAATATCAATGCAGGTCATATTGTCAGGGGAGGTAGTACTATTACAATGCAACTTGCCAGAATATATTATGGCAACCGGAAACGTACATATTGGCAAAAAATTAAAGAAATTCTTTTGTCTTTTGCCCTTGAATTACGTTTTTCAAAGGATAAAATACTCAATCTCTATGGACAATATGCTCCTTTCGGTGGCAATATTATCGGATATGATGCCGCTTCGAGATTTTATTATGACAAAAAACCCGGTTTATTGAGTTGGAGTGAAGCTGTAACTCTTGCGGTTTTACCCAATGCCCCATCTGATATATATCCGGGAAAAGGACAACGGGTTTTACTCGAAAAAAGAGACAGATTACTAAAAAAACTTTTGGATAAAAGCATAATTGATTCTCTTACATATAGATTGTCTTTACGTGAGAATGTACCGGTAAGAAAAAACAATTTTCCTGATTTGACTCCTCATTTATTGCCTTTGCTATCGGGGACAAATACCAAAACCAACAGCTATATTACGACTATTGATTATAGTTTGCAAAAGGAGGCTTCAAGAGTAATAAATAGGTACAATAAAAGATACTCTTCACTGGGAATTGATAATATGGCTGTTTTGATATTGAGAAATGACGGAACTGTTGCTTCGTATGTCGCAAATACAAATTGCCAATCCAAAGAATGTGGCTCAAAAGTTGATATTATCAGATCAGAGAGAAGTCCGGGGAGTATTCTAAAGCCGTTTTTGTATGGAGCTTGCCTTGATGCTGGAATTATTACTCGAAGAAGTTTGCTTATGGATATCCCATCTTTTTACAATGGCTTTAGCCCAAAAAATTACGATAGAAAATTCAGAGGAATCGTGAGAGTTGATAAGGCTTTGACTCAATCTCTAAATGTGCCGGCTGTAAACCTTTTGGCTAAATATGGTATTGATGCTTTCTTAAGTGATTTGAAAAAATTGAAAATAGCACATTCTGCTAAAACCGCTGACTATTACGGTCTTTCATTAATCCTTGGAGGAAGTGAAGTGAGGATGTGGGATATCGGAAGAGCTTATATGAATATGGTAAGGGTTGCTATGAAGAAAAAACCAATCGATATCACCTTGACCAAAGGAGAAAAAAATAAAATTCTTGATGATGATTTCCCAATAAGTACAGCTGCTTCATGGCAAATATTGGATATGCTTAAAGGTGTAAACAGACCGGAAGAACAAGATGGTTGGCAGTATTTTTCAGGGCAACATTCTATTAGTTGGAAGACTGGAACTTCCTATGGGTATCGTGATGCTTGGTCTGTTGGAGTGACAAAAGACTATACGGTAGTGATATGGGTTGGTAATGCAGATGGCGAAGGGCGAAAAGGTTTAACAGGTATAAAAAAAGCAGCTCCGGTATTATTCTCCGTTTTTGATTTACTGCCTATAAGCGAAAAAACAGAAGAGCCTTTAAATGCTTTCAAACCAAAAAAAGTATGTAAAGCTTCAGGATATACCTCTACCGGTGCTTGCGAAAAAGAAGTGATTGCTTTTGTTCCAAAAAACAGCCATAACTTACCTTTGTGCAAATTTCACAAATTATTGACTGTTGATGAAACAGGGAAATATCTTGTTCCTCCTAATTGTAATGTAAAAAACGCAGGACAAAAATCATTTTTCATATTAAATCCAATAGCTAATAGCTATTTTAAAAAATTTAAGGGCAAAGAGTTTCTCTATCCACCTGTTTTCCCCGGTTGTGAAACGGTTAAATCAAAAATAGGTATAATCTATCCGCCTGAAAATGCAGAAATTTTATTGCCAAAAGATATTGATAATACAAAGCGTAAACTTATCTGTTCAGCATCGACGAGTTCAGATGTAGATTCTTTGTATTGGTTTTTGGACAATGAGATTATATCCATAACAAAAGAATCTCACAAGGTGGTGGTAAATGCAGATACCGGCGTTCACAAAATAACAATTTTAGCCCCTACAGGTACCAGTATAACCCATACATTTAAGATAATTACTAACAAATCCTAGGCAACTGCTCTCCCACTTGCATATTTACAACCCTTTTGCCTCCGATTGCACTTTCTATTATCACTTTCCCGGGATGATCGGAGCTAACTTCTCCAATTATCTTCGCATCTTCTCCATAGGGCATTTTCTTAAGCTTTTTAAGCAATTCATCCGCGATTGAACCTTCTACAAAAGCGATAAAAATCCCTTCATTAGCTACATAAAGCGGGTCAAGTCCCAATATCTCACAAGCAGCATCAACCTGAGAATCTATAGGAAGAGCTATTTGTTTAAGCTCTATTCCCTGTTGAATATCTCTCGCGATTTCATTTAATGTAGCTGCTACACCTCCTCTGGTTGGATCTCTAAATAAGTGAATGTCTTCTCCGTATTCGTCAAGTAATTCTTTAACCAAAAAATTGAGGTTGCGGGTATCGCTTTCGATTGTTGTCTCAAATTCTAAACCCTTTCTTACGGATAGAATAGCGACTCCATGCGTTGCGATATTGCCGCTAACGATAATCTTATCCCCAGCTTTTATATTTTCAGAATCGATTTTTGCCTTTGGATGCATCACTCCGATTCCGGTAGTATTTACAAATATTTTATCACCGCTCCCTCTTTCAACGACTTTTGTATCTCCGGTTACAATCTGAACCCCTGCTTTCTCACATGCGTATTTTATACCTATTAGTACATCCCAAAACTCTTCCATTTTAAGACCTTCCTCTATGATAAAACCAAGAGATAAATATTGAGGAATCGCTCCGCACATCGCAAGATCATTGACTGTCCCATTTACTGCCAGTTCACCGATATCTCCTCCCGGAAAGAATATTGGAGATATCACGAAACTATCAGTTGAAAAAGCATGCTTGCCTTCCAAATGTAAAACAGCCCCATCATGGCGAGTCTCCAATTTGTCATTTTTAAGAATATCAAAAATGGTTTTATCCAAAAGTCGATTTGTAAGCAAGCCACCGCTCCCGTGACCAAGAGTGATTATATCATAGTCCAATATTGGCATTGGACAATTCAATTTCATCTTTATTTTTCCCTTCATTTTTTATCATTTATTCAATCTGTCTCAAAGGTAATAAAAAACAAAGGAAAAACTTACTCTACGCTTCCTAAACTAAAAACTGTTTTTCCGTTGTTATGCATTAGTATTTGAGCATCGTAATTTGGCATAAGCGGAGTGCTATACTCATTGAGATTCCAAGTATATGGATTTTTAAACCATTCTGCAATATTCATCTTTATCTCGATTCTCTTATCATCATCTACATTGACAGAGCCCAATGATACTTTGAAGTGATTTGGTTCAAAAACACCTTCACTTTTTCTTGCAGTACCAATGTGTAGTGCATAAGGTTGTTCTTTATCATAATCATCGATAAATTTACCTTCATATTGCATAAAATGATATCCGCCTCCAAGTGCTTCCGGCCAATTCCAATTTACAGAATTGAGGTCAGGATACTTCTTTTTATTGTCTATAGTATCAAATCCAAAAGTAAAAGTAACATCGTATTTTCCTTCAGGTATTTTGGTTTCGGGCGTATAAACCAGACCGGTATTACTTGCTACATCTACAAAATTATATCCTTGAATTTTGATACTGTCACCGTCTGAACCATGAAAAGTGATATTGGATATCAAAAATCTCATTTTTGTAATGCTGAGTTTAGTTCCAAATTTATTTGTATATTTTATTGCACTAAAATCATCATATGTTATATCTGTCCCATCCCAATTGAATGTGAAATCATATATTGTATTAAATTCTTTCTTCTCATCATCTCCACAGGAAAAAAGGAAAAAAGAAAGCAAAAAGAAAGCGATTAATTTTTTCATAATTTGTTTTTTTACTGTTAATATTTCAATAATCAAGCCACTATTTTACTATAACTAAACTAATAAACGATTCAAATTGCATTTTCTGTTATTATTTTTCTAATTATTTTACCTAAAACCCTTATTTAGATTGAGTGTGCCTTATTTAGATTGGGTGTACATTATCTAATCAGTCACTTTCCCCTTCTCCATCTTTAACCTCACCCCCTGATGAAATATTCATAAATGAATTTCACAGGGCAGGCTAGCCCTCTCCTTTTTATACCATAACCCTATCATTTGAAAATATAATAAAAGGAGAGGGAAGAAAGAGTCTGATCGTAAGGGAATACCTTTTAATGTATGTATTGGTGTTGAATGATATAGATACATAAAAAATAAAATAACCTTTACCATAAACACACTAAAAAATGCCAATATTTAATCCCAGCGATTAAACACCTTCCCTCTCCCCTTCTCCTTTTAAATGGTATTCAAAAAATAGTACAAACTAAATAAAAGGAGAAGGGGTCGGTTTACCCAGTGAAATTCGTGATAACGAATATTTCATCAGGGGGGGTGAGGATAAAAAGGGAAAAGGAAATGCACCTTTGTCGATTTTCTTACAGCCACTAAATAAAATTTAATAATCTTTCGTTAGTTTAAAAAGATTCAATGTGTTTTAAAAATAATAACTAACGAGGGAGTTTAGTAAAATTGAATAATTACAAACCTGCTTCAAAATGAGGCAGGTTTGTTTTCTCTTGCCCTTACTCTCCCGATGAAACTCAGTGAAGTTAGACGAGCTGGTTTCCTTTAGTGGTTAGGGAGAAAAATTATCGATTAACTTACGGTCACTAAATAAAATTTAATATACTTTCGTTAATCTAAAAAGATAGCCAAAATTATGTTTAAGTTTTATTTCTTAACAATTGCTATAATAACAGTTTTTAGTTGTAATGTTAATAACCAAAATACACATAAAGAAGTAAAACATCCCCCTAATAGAAATAATGTAATTGATTCTGTATATACAG
>JALVAD010000381.1 GCA_027011385.1 Saprospiraceae bacterium
TTATAAAGATATGTAAAGCAAGTAAACGTATTAAAAATTTATCTATTTTTGTGGGAGTAAAAAAAATTACATTATTTTTATATTTTAAGTTTTTAGTGTGGAAACTTAGTGCAAATACAATTAGAACAATGGGAAAAAAGGAAGAATTTATTGAGATTATTAATAATGGATATTCTTTTAAAGGAGATTCATTTATTTTAGGTGCTGCAAAATTAGGCGATGAAGTGTTGACTGATACATTTGTTAGATTACCTTTGAAAACATTTAACAGACACGGATTAATCGCAGGAGCAACAGGAACAGGTAAAACAAAAACTTTGCAAATAATAGCAGAAGAGTTGTCCCAAAACGGAGTGCCATCATTGGTGATGGATATAAAAGGAGATTTAAGTGGGATTGCTGCTGTCTCCAAAGGGCATCCTAAAATAGATGAGAGGCACGAAAAAATAGGCTTGCCTTTTATTCCGGGGGCAAGTCCTGTTGAATTTTTTACTTTGTCAGATGAAAAAGGAGTCAGATTAAGGGCGACTGTATCTGAGTTTGGACCTATTTTGTTTTCAAAGATATTGGATTTAAACGATACTCAAGCAGGAATTATAGCCGTTGTTTTCAAATATTGTGATGATCTCGATATACCATTGGTGGATTTGAAAGATATGAAGAAAGTGTTGCAATATGTGGCGAAAGATGGTAAGGAGGAATTTGAGGAGCAATATGGTAAAATGTCATCGGTATCACTAGGAACAATATTGAGAAAAATAGTAGAATTGGAGCAACAAGGTGCAGAGGTGTTTTTTGGCGAACCGTCATTTGATGTTCATGATTTATTGAGAATTGATGATAAAGGTAGAGGGATAGTATCTATATTGAGACTTACAGATTTGCAGGATCGACCAAAATTATTTTCTACTTTTATGTTGCAAATGTTGGCTGAAATTTATTCTATTTTCCCGGAAGAAGGAGATATGGATAAGCCAAAACTTGTGATTTTTATAGATGAAGCGCATTTGGTATTTGAAGAAGCCAGTGATGCGCTATTGGATCAGATAGAGGTTATAGTTAAGTTAATCAGGTCAAAAGGCGTGGGGATATTTTTTGTTACTCAAAATCCCACTGATATTCCAGATAGTGTTTTGAGCCAATTAGGAATGAAAGTTCAACATGCATTGAGAGCATTTACTGCTAGAGATAGGAAGGCTATAAAGAAGGCTGCTGAGAATTATCCACTAACAGAGTTTTATAAGGTTGACGATTTGATTACAAGACTTGGGATTGGTGAGGCTATTGTTACAGTATTAAATGAAAAAGGTATTCCTACTCCTTTAGTACATGCATATCTAAGAGCTCCACAATCAAGGATGGATGTATTGACACCAAGTGAAATTGATAGTATTGTTAAGAGCTCAGAACTTATACCAAAGTATAACAAAGCAATTGATCGAGAAAGTGCTTATGAATTGCTGTCTGAAAAAATGGAAGCTGCACGATCAGAGGAGCAAAAGGAAAAAGTAAATAATGATTTTAAAGAAGTTAAATCGAAAGGTAGAAAAGAAAAAAGTACTTTGGAGAAAATCTTTACTAGCACCACTACAAGACAAATAGGAAGGACAGTTGCAAGGGAGTTGACAAGAGGTTTATTAGGGGTTTTAGGTATAAGAACTACCTCAAGAAGGAGGAGGAGAAAAAAGAGTTCTTGGTTTTAAAAAATCAATTTAGATGAAAAAATTATTTGCGGGTTTTATTCTCAAGATGATTGGCTGGAAAGTGACTGGTGAACATCCTACCGATGATAAATTGATAGTGGTAGTGATGCACCACACATCAAATTGGGATTTCCCATTGGGTATTTTGAATAGATGGTATTGGGGGATTTTTGTTGCTTTTGCTATAAAATCAAGTATGTTAAAACCACCTTTTGGATTTATAATAAAAGCTTTGGGTGGCTTTCCAATTGAACGAGACCCTGCAAAGAAGAAAGCAAGTGTGGTTGAACAAATAGTTGAGAGGATTAAGAAAGAAGATAAGATTATGTTTAACATTGCTCCGGAAGGTACGAGGAGTAAAGTGAAGCGATTAAAATCGGGGTTTTATAGAATTGCAGTTGACGCAGATGTTAAAATAGTCCTTGTAGATTTTGACTACAAGACCAAAACAATAAAATGGGCTAAAGCCCATGTTCCAGCTCCCACTTTTGAGGAAGAATTGAAGATAATGAAAGAATTTTATAAGGATTCCCGGGGGAAATATCCTGAGAAGTCTTTTGAGTTTTGATTGAAGGAGAAATATGCTTTTCCGATAAGTACTTTATCGACCAGAGGTTAAAAACCTTGGTCTCAATAAAATATTTGACTAATTTTGCTTTGCAGAGGGTTGATCTCAGTTCTTACCTAAACCTGAGCCAAAACTTCTCCGAACTTCTATGTTGTAATCCAATTTTTTTTTCTAATTATCATTTATTTATAAAATTCATTTATTTAATAACTATCGGTATAAAACTTTCACCGTCAGTTATCCCCTTGGTTATTTCAAAATTGTCCTATAAAAACACCCTTCTATCAACGGACTCTATTTTATTTTTTTTTGCCGCATTCCTATTTTCAATTTTTATAGTTAAGAGCTGTAGTCTCTTGGAAACAGACACCTGTTATGGGCTGCATGGTCAGAATAACAGTTTCTTTGGTCTTTGAATGTTTTTATGAACAATTTTGTTCCTTTTATACGATTGATCTCTCATATTTTTTTCTATTCTTTAGTACATATCATATCCTATTTAATAATTTCTTAGCTATTCTTACTATCGCTTCACTTCCTTTCATTCGTTTTTTTAACTCACTGTATTTTAACATTAGCGCGTGATCGTGCAGGATAGCTACCCAAGATGATTCTACTAACACTGAGCGTATTTCTCCATTTGATCGCCTTGTAATTCTTCCATGTCTTTCTTTCTCTCCTGAGGAATTTGTTCTTGGTATTAAGCCTACATAGGAACACAATTGATCAAGTGTTTTAAATCTATTTATATCTATTATTTCTGTTAGTAGTGTTATTGATACTATTCGTCCAATCCCCGGTACACTTCTTAATAATTCTATTTCTTCTCTCTTAAAAATTTTAGTATTCCCAATTGCTCATCTATTACCAGCTTACCATATTCTGTTTCCATCTTTATCTTTTCTAGCCGCTTTATATATTTTGAAGACCAATTCCTTATTTTGGATATCTCTTCCGGTTCTACTATTCCATATATTGTTAAAAATGACTTTATCATGTTTTTTTCTCTTGCTAAATCCTTTGGCACACTCTTTTGAAAGCGTACCAGACTTCGCAATTCTTCCATCTCTCTTTCCGGAACATATATCGCTGTTAAATCCCTATTCTTAAGAAATCTCGCTATCTTGTGACTATCTCGTATATCTTCTTTTTGACTCCTGTCTTTATCTGTCGTCGATATATCTGCTGGATTTACAACTATATTGTTTATCCCTTTTTCTTCTAATTTACGATGTATACTAAATCCACAAAAGCCCGCTTCATATGCTGTGTAGTAAGTCCCCCCTGGAAATTCCCTTTCTAAATATTTTTGAAGATTCCCCGCTTTTGGATCCATTGATAGTGTCTTATAATATGTATCTCCTACCATAATCGTTACTTTCCAACTTTTATCATGTACATCTATACCTCCATATATACTATATCCGTCAAAATTTATTTTCTGATCTCTGATTTGCATATCCTTCTTTTTTTGTTATTTAATGTCTTTTTTCAACTCAAATATACAACTTTTGAAGTTTATACGCTTTCCTTATACAAACATACAGCCTCTTGGTGAAAATGAGTATTTCTATCGGCTCGACAGAGACAGGTACATTTCATTTTTTCACGTTGTGGGTTGATTTTACTTTTTATTGGCACATTTGCCCCCCTCATCCATCCCACAAAAGCTTTGCTCTCCCCCTAATAATTTTTCTTTACGTTGTCACGAAAAATGATAGGGGGGAAGTAGCAACCCAAGACCAGTTGAAAAGGGAAATGTGGGTTGAGGTTCTCCCGGTTTCGTAGTTTGCGAAGAAACAGGGAGTTAGAGGGCAGTGTTGCAAAAGCGAAAAAATGAAATGCGCCCACAGAGACTGAAAGGGTATAAGTGTGAATAATTATTTTATGAAAATTGCCCTATGCTTTTGCCGTTGGAGTAAAGTTTAAAGGAGGAAATTGCATCGTTCCACCACCTTGTTGTCCCATATCTATTTTACCATATTGAGCTTCATATTTCTTGATATTATCGTTCAATGCAGCTAGAAGCCTTTTTGCATGTGAGGGAGTAAGGATAATTCTTGATTTTACTTTTGCTTTCGGAACATTGGGCATTGTTCGCACAAAATCAATCACGAATTCCGCATGTGAATGAGCTATTATTGCAAGATTAGCATATGTTCCTTCCGCCATTTCTTCAGAAAGATCAATTGTTATTTGTTGTTGTATGTTTTTTTCTTCAGCCATTTTATTATATTTTATTAAAAAATGAAATACGCCCTTATAATACTTAACACAAATGTACTATTTTATTTTCACAATAGATATCGATTAAATATTAAAAGTATATTTTTTATTAAATAATGTAAAAAATATGAAACACATATGTTTTTCGTTACAAATTATAACTATATTTGTGGAGTTAGAAAAAAACATATAAAATGAATAATAAAATTAAATACTTTTTTTTAGTTATTGGAGTGCTTGTATTTGTGAATAGTAATGCACAATTGAGTATGTTTAACAAGGTTGATGCTCTGAAAGGATTGACGACAAAAGTAATTCCGTCAGGGGATAAAATTATTGTTTTTGATACTCCCCAAGATGCTTCTGACACAGTAAAATTCAGAATGACAAAGTTTGATGAATGCAGACGTTTAGATTGGGTAAAAGATTTTGTGATTGATGATGTTTCCGGCGTAACCAAACTAGATGCTGTCACGATTGGTGATAATGATGGAGACGTATTTCTATTGTTAAAAAGTCCTTTTTATAGATTGACTTTAGTGAAAATGAATTCTACCGGTGATATTTATTGGACTAAGACGATTCATTCCAAGGATGGAGACAATATTTATTCAGAATATTCCAATATTCTATTGAATGATGCTAACGATGTTCTGTATATAGTATCAGGATATAAGTCAGGAAATACATCTATATTCTCATTGGATTTGGATGGAAATGTATTAAGTTCAAAGATAGTAAATGGGTTTGAACACAAATCGTCTGTAATTAATGGTAAAGGGGATTTAACAATGTTTGACAAAACAAAGGGTTATATGAATGTTGATTTGGATGACGATATCATTGATACAATTTTATGGTCAAAATCAATTCCTGATACTTTGTTTTTTGATGAATTGAATGATCCAATAGCTGTTGCCGGATTGGGAGACACATCTGTGATAACCGGTGTTGTTGATACAATGTCCAAACAAGATACTGCTATTTACAGATTAGTGAAATTCGATAAAAATGGAGATATTGTGAATCAAACTAAGGGGTTTTATGCTGATACGACAAAATTGTTTGCAAATAACAGCTTGAATTTTATGAGAGGTGATATTAAAATCCCTAAGCCTATATATTATATGATAAACAAAAAAGTGTTTTTCTTTAATTCTAATTTGGAAAAAGGAGCAAATCCTAAAATATACAAATTTAACGACAGAGACAATTATGAAGTATTTTCTACCTCATTGGAGATATGTGATGACGAATCTCTTGTGATGTCAGGATTTTGTTATGAAATAAAGGAAAATGGAGATATCAATAATGAGAATCCATATATGTTTTTGAGCAAAACACAACCGGGATCAAAATTTGAAGTTGAAGCGGAGACAGAAAACTGTTTGGCTGATTCAACTTCAAGTGAATTTGAAAATATAAAGGAATTTGTTGTTGTCGAAAGTATATTCTCAATGGATACAATTGAATTGATCGTGGAGGGAGTGGAGTCTAGATTTAAATTGCTTGAGGGCTTTGATGATGATTTTTGTGGAATAGTTAAAATGGAGAAAGAGAAAAGAGATACCGTGATTTTATGTCCGGGTGAAAGCGCTAAATTTGACTATCCTACTTTGAAATGTTCTGGGGAGCACTCTGTATGGAGTACAGGTGATAAAGGAGTCTCTGAAATAAGAACAACGGAGGCAGGTGAATATTCTGTCACAGTAACATTCTGTGATAGTGTAAGAGTCCACAAATATTTATACAAATATACTGAAGATGTTGAAAGTTGCTTTAAAGTATATTATCCAAATGCTTTCTTCCCAAAGGGTAAGGATACTATAAATACCATATTTAAAGTATTGATAGATACGGAATACAAAGAGAAAGATTATAATTTCACCTCGTTTGAAATGAAAATATTTGACAGATGGGGTGAAAAAGTGTTTGAGACCACTGATCCTAAAGAAGGATGGGATGGCACTTTTAGAGGAAGTGAGTTGCCACCCGGAGCTTATCTATATAATAACAATTGGAAAGTTGATATTAATGGTAAAAAAGAATATCAAGGTGGTAAAAAAGGGCAAATCATGCTGTTAAAGTAATGAAAAATATTGCGCTAATAAGTGATACACACTCGTATTTCGGAGAAGATGTCAATAAGTATTTGAAGCGAAGCGATGAGATTTGGCATGCAGGAGATATTGGGGATATTGAGACTCTGGATAAATATCGCTCCCTTAAAAAAACAAGGGCTGTATATGGAAATATCGACGGTCATGAACTTAGAAATGATATTCCCGAGCATTTGTTTTTTGAAATTGAGAAGCTAAAAGTTTTAATGATTCATATTGGTGGATATCCCAATAGATATAGACCCAAAGCCAAAGAATTGATAAAAGAATACAAACCGGATATATTTATCAGTGGTCATTCGCACATATTGAAAATAATGCCTGACAAGGGGAACGATTTACTCCATATGAACCCGGGAGCTTGCGGTATCAAAGGCTTTCATGCGGTAAGAACTATTATATTATTTTCACTTGATAAAGGGAAGATTGAAAATGTTAGGGTTGTGGAGTTTGATAAAAAAGTGCCGGTAGGGAAACTGTCTTAGAACCTCAACCCCTGCCCCCTTCTCCTTTAAAAGAGTGATCTTTTTTTATTGAATATTACTTAAAAGGAGAAGGGGAGAGTGAAGGTTCTTAATCTTTTGGATTAGCTTATGAGCTTTTTTATGGTGATTTATTTGGTGATTTTTATCTTCAGGATGATTATTCCGGCTAAAAGATTTAACACCTAAAGAAAATTAAATAGCTTTTACTACCAAATAGGCACAAGCTTCCCTCTCCTTTTACATGGTTTTCAATGATGTAAGGTTGTGTATTAAAAGGAGAGGGCTAGGGTGAGGATAAAAAAGGGAGTATCCAATAAAGTGTGTAAACTTCAAATCTCAGTTTGATTTGGCTAGCCAAATCAAACTGAGATTTGAAGTT
>JALVAD010000382.1 GCA_027011385.1 Saprospiraceae bacterium
AAATAATTTACTTATTATTGCAGTATTTATTAAAAAACACAATTAAAATGAATATACCTAAAGATTTGAAATATACAAAAGATCACGAATGGGTCAAAATTGAAGGAGAATTGGCAATCGTTGGCATTACAGATTTTGCCCAAAAAGAATTGGGAGAAATAGTGTATGTTGAAGTTGATACATTAGGAGATGAAGTGGCAGCAGATGATGTTTTTGGCACTGTAGAAGCAGTAAAAACCACCTCAGATTTGATGAGTCCCTTATCAGGTGAAGTAGTAGAATTCAATCCGGAATTGGATGAAGACGAAGGTGATAATCCAGGTATGATAAACGAAGACCCTTTTGGCAAAGGATGGATAATAAAATTGAAATACAGCGATGAAAATGAATTGGACAATCTGCTTGATGCAGAAGCATATGAAAATTTAATCGCATAATTTTTTAATGGCACACAACCTTTTTTTATTTGTATGCATCTAATGACTGAATACGTAGGATAATTGTATGAAGAGGAAGTATGTTTTATTGTCTCTCTGGATTCTTGTGATTATTATTCTTTCTTTGATGCCTAAAAGTAGTCTCAGGATAGAAAAAGTTAAATTGTTTGAAAATTCTGATAAAATAATTCATTTTTTGATGTATGCTATTTTGACTATTTTGGCAATAATGGCTTTTAAAAAAGGGGATATTTGTACTAAAAAATGCCAAGTGATTATTTCTTTCTTTAGCATCTTTTTAGGCATGCTAATGGAATTTTTACAAGAATATTTGGAAATGGGAAGAAGTTTTGATACATTTGACATTCTTGCCAATACAACAGGCGTAATATTTGTAATTATATTTTTAAATAATAAAATTGTTAACTATGAATTTTGAATTCTCAAGTATGCAAACAACCATGTTGGTCGTCTTGATTGCATTATTGGTAATTGGGATTATTCTAGTCGTTAAGTATATGCTTAACAGCAAGAAAGGTCTTAAGGAAAAGTATGCAGACAAAAAGCTAGCTTCTCCCCTTGTTGCAAGAAACAAGTATCCTGAAGTTGACGCTTTCAAGTTGAGACGAACAATTTTGTTATTTGGTTTACTTGCATCACTTGCAGTTGTCTTCATTGTATTCAATTGGACGACTTACGAAAAGAAAATGGATTTTTCTTCTTATGACTTGACAGTCGATGAAGATTTTGAAATAGAACCACCCAGAACTGCTGAGCCTCCAAAACCACCACCACCACCACCTCCACCGGTTATTGAAGAAGTACCAGAAGAGGAGATATTGGATGATGAAGAACAACCTGAATTTCAATCTATGGATACAGATATAGATGAAGAAGTGGAAGCACCGCCAGAGGACACAACAGTAAAGGCAGCACCACCACCTCCACCACCTCCACCTCCACCAAAGGAAGAGGAGATATTTCAGATAGTGGAACAGATGCCAAGGTTTCCAGGTTGTGAAGATAAAAAGAAAAAAGCTGAAAAAGATCAGTGTGCTCAACAAAAAATGTATGAGTATATATATAGTAAATTGTCTTATCCCACAATAGCGCAGGAGAACGGTATCGAAGGAAAAGTAACTTTGAGATTTGCTATTAATAAAAAGGGGAAAGTATCAAAAGTTAAAGTACTTAGAGATATCGGAGGAGGATGCGGTGATGCCGCTAAAAAAGTAATTGAGAGTATGAATAATATGCCGAAAGGATGGGTTCCCGGACGTCAAGGGGGTAGACCCGTAAGTGTTTGGTACACTCTACCGGTAGTATTTAAACTGACAGGCTAAGAATTTTTAGGTTAAATAATGAAAGGAAGTCCTTTTAGCATATGTTGAAAGGGCTTTTTCTTTTGTGGGTTTCAAGTTCAAAGTTTCAAGTTCCGGGCTGTAGCAGAGCGAAAGTCCCGCAAAGTGAAACGTACTGCGGGATTCCGGGTTTCGAGTTCCGGGTTAGTCCTACTGTACAGCGGATCAACAAAAGAGCCAACAACTTCAAGCTAGTGTCAAGTCAAACATACTATTTCGTGTAAATTGAATTCGCTAAGAGGTTAAAAACCTTTAGCTCAGTATATGCTTTACCTTGAGCCAAAGCGTCTTTGACCTCTTGGCGAAAAACCTCTTCGCGTATCGTTGAGACGTTAGTCGCGCTGTACAGCGAAACCCTACCTCTTGGCGAATTCAATTTCGTACTACGAGATTTCGGGTTTCGGGTTTCGTGTGTCGTGTTCAAGGATTTTTTTTATGCAAAAGATTTTTTAAATTTTATCAATAGAATACCGGCTCGTAATATCATCCAAACTGCAAATGATATCCAGATACCATATAATTGCAATCCAAAATAATCAGCGATTAACAAACTTGGAATAAATCCTGCAAAAGTAGATATAAGTAATGTGTTTCTGAGGTATTTCATATATCCCAATCCCTTGAATATCCCATCAAAAATAAAAGCGATTCCATTTATCGGTTGCATAATCAATACAATCCAAAATACAGCGTAAAATTTTTGAAGAACATTGCTGTCATCGATAAATAACTTCCCTATAGGATAATAAAATACAAAGGCTAAAATAGCTAAAAGGCTACCAATCGATATACCAAATATAAAGAGCCTTTTGCCTAGAATTCTCAATTGATCATACGCTTTTGCGCCAAAGAGTCTTCCGGATAAAATATTGCCTGCTCCGGCATAACCATCGACTACAAAAGCGAAAAAGAACCAAATATTAACGGATATGGTATAGGCAGCAATCGAATCGTCACCGTATTTCGTCGCAAATGAACTACCGAAGTACAATGCAGCATTGAGAGCGATTGTCCTAATAAAGAGATTGAGGATCATAAAAACCAAATTTTTCATCTCCTTGTTAAAGGGGAATTGCAGCTTTAGTTTTATCTCTGTTTTTTTATATAAAAAGATTACAGCTAATAACGCCATTGTGAATTGGGCAAAAATACTAGCATAAGCAGCTCCTTGAATATTTAATGGCAGAATATCATAAAAACCAAAGATGAGTATATAGTCCAGTGCCACATTCAATAATGCTCCTGTGATAGCTATTATCATAGGGTAAAAAGTGTTTTGCAGCCCTCTGAAAATACCGAATATCGCAAAGGTAAATAAAGTAAAAGGCAGTCCGAAAATCCTGATTCTAAAATATTTTACACTCAATTCAAGCAAAACATCACTAGCATTGTAAAGCCTGAATATGCTAGATGCAAATGGATAACTCAATGCCACAATTCCAAAAGAAATAAGTATCAAAAGGAAAATGGATTGGGCAGGCAGATCTTTTATTTCATCCAGTTTGTTAGCACCAAGATATTGTGAAGTTATAGTCGAAATGGCACTTCTGGTTTGACCCAAAATCCACACTATCATCGACAAAAAGACTCCTACTAATCCAACGGCAGCAAGTGATTCTTTGGGCAATACATCCATATGACCGACAAAGGCTGTATCTGCTATTGATAGTAGAGGTTCGGCTATACCAGCAAATAATGCTGGAATTGCTAAAGTATTTATTTGCCTTAATGTGATTTTATTTTTCACTCGTTCATAAGTTTTAATCGCTTCCTCCATTCGATATAGCCAAGAATAGCTAATATCAAAAAGATAAAGTATTGGATACCGGTAAATCCATAACCTTTCACAAAATACAGAGGGACAGAAACGATATTGACCGCAATCCAAAATACCCAGTTTTCGATTTTTTTATTGGCCATCAACCACATAGCTACAAAGGCAGCACCGGTTGTAAAGGTGTCAAGGTATGGTGTTGCCTGCCTGAATTCTTTGAGATTACCGGAAGTGGTTTTTTCGATTGCATATTTGACAGAGTCAGAAAAATTCAAGTTATTTGGCATCACATTATAGTGTCTGTACACGACTATTACAAAGATAGAAGTAAACACAAATATTCCAAAAGACTTTAGTTTGTCTATACCATTGGTTCTAGATATGGAAATATGTTCATTCTTTGAGCTATCGATAACTTTGCTCCACATATACCATCCATAAATACTCATTATGGAGTAGTAGACATTTATTATCAGATCACCGTAATAATTCCATTTGGACAATAGATAAACATAGATAAGAGTGCTTATCAAACCTGTAGGAAAAACAAGGATATTTTCTTTTTTAGAAAACCAAACACTGAGAATCCCCAACAGAGCAGCGATAAGCTCTAAGACTACCATAAATATATCCGCAGATTGATATGGTTCTGTAAAAAAATTAATTATTTCTTCCATAATTATCGAAATTGATTGGCAAATATAGATTTTTTAAGTAAAAAACCCTGTATTCCAAAAAAAATAATAAATTAATACGATTAATCTTGAATATTAAATAAAAAAAATATAATTTTGCGCTCCGAAATTGGTCCCGTAGCTCAGCTGGATAGAGCAACTGACTTCTAATCAGTAGGTCACAGGTTCGAATCCTGTCGGGATCACAAAAAGCCTCTCAAACTTAATGTTTTAGAGGCTTTTTTGTTGATAGTAAACCGTATAGGTTTCAAAAACCTATAAGGTTTGGGGCTATAACCAAACGGTAGTTCCCTCTGTACAATTTTTGCACATATCAATTTTTTCACGTCCTTTGGATATTGCTTTTCTAAATCCATAGTATTTTCTTGAATCCCAAATATCGTAAAAGCTATCTTTTTTCAAATCCCCGAGAACAAATTTTGCATCTTTATCAAAACAACAAGGCACGAGTTTACCATCCCAAGTAACTACATTCGAATGCCACATTTTCCAGCAACTCTTCGCGAGTTTATTTTTTATTTCATATGTGCCATCTTGTTTTTTTCTGTACCTAGAGTACTTGTCGATAGTAGGAATCAAAGAGTTTCCGTTTTTATAATCATATATTTGTGCTGACTTGAATAGGACTTTGTCCACTCCTATATCTTTTGCTATTTTCTTCACTTCTTCTATCTGATGCTCATTTGGTTTGACTACCAAAAACTGAAATAACAAGTAAGGTTTGCTCGAATTTAATTTCTTTTTCCATTTGACAATATTCTTAGCTCCTTCCAATACTTTATCGATATTACCCCCCCTCCGATAGGACTCATATACCTCCTGTGTAGTACCGTCAAGGGAAATTATCAATCTATCCAAACCTGACTCTACAGTTTTTTTAGCATTTTCATCTGTCAAGAAATGAGCGTTTGTAGATGTGATGGTATATAATTTCTTTTCATTTGCATACTTCACCATATCCAAAAAATCGGGATTTATATACGGCTCCCCTTGAAAATAAAAAATCAAATACAGCAATTCCTTATGAATTTCATCGATAGTTTTTTTAAAAAAGTCCGGGTTTAGATTACCTGTAGGACGACTAAAAGCCCTGAGCCCGCTCGGACATTCGGGGCAGCGCAAATTGCAGGTAGTAGTAGGCTCAATTGAAATCGAAAAGGGTTTACCATTGTGTTTTACCTCTCCTAAATATCTTGAATAATAGAAGGAGGAAACTAATTTACGCAAATTGTTTAATCTGGTAAATGTTAATTTTGAAATGAAGTTAAGTATATCTGATATCTGCGCTTTAGTCATATAAACTTACAACAACAAATACACTTTATTGTTTGTCAGTACAGCAAGGGGGATTTCATTTTTTCACTTTTTGCATACTAACCTCCCATAGAAATCTTATCAGGTTTTACGGAACTCCCCAAAATCTTCAATAGTTAGGGCAGGCTTCTTTGTTTTTGATTCTTTCTTTATAAACCGGCTTCAAAATCACTCCTTGCAGTCGTGCTTTCGAGTCCTAAGATTTCCTTATTTCAAGCCAATGAATCAGTCATTCAATCATGCGAAAAAATGAAATACACCCGTACAGCAGAGTGTATTTTATTTTTATTGATATTTTTATAAGAAAATTTATAGCAAAATTATTTTTCAGATTTTTTTCCTTAATCTTCCCACGGAAATGCCCATTAGTTCCCTATACTTAGCAATTGTACGTCTGGCTACTTTAAATCCTCTTTCTTGAAGCAATTTTCTCAATTGATCATCGGAATAAGGCTTTTGTTTGTCTTCACTATCAATTATATTTTTCAATGTTTCTTTCACTTCTATAGTAGACGCTTGTTCACCATCTTGCTTCACCATTGATTCAGAGAAAAACTCTTTTAGCCTTTTAACTCCAAATTCCGTTTGTACATATTTAGCGCTTGCAACTCTTGATATGGTAGAAATATCCAAACCGGTAATATCTGCAATATCTTTTAAAATCATTGGTTTAAGTCTTCTCCTATCACCAGTTAAAAAATAATCGTATTGAAACTGCAATATGGCATACATTGTCTTGTACAATGTTTGTTGTCTCTGCTGAATAGCATCGATAAACCACTTTGCTGAATCTATTTTTTGTTTAATAAACATCAAAGTGTTTTTATCTTTTTTGCTTGATTTGCCTCCACTTTCTTTATAATTCTTAAGAACATTAAGGTAAGCATCATTGATGTGTAAATCTGGCACCTCGTTATTGTTTAGTCTTAATTCCAATTCATCTCCTTTGTTGTCGATGATAAAATCAGGTATAATGTATTCTGATTTGACGCTATTTGATATAGCGAAACCGCTAGCCGGTTTAGGATTTAATTTTAATATTTCATCGACAGCCTCTTTTAGTTCATCTCTTGAGATTCCTAGATATTTTTGAATTTTCTTGTAGTGTTTTTTTGAAAAGACATCAAAATGATTTTCAAGTATCTTTAAAGCTAACTCCTTTTGCTCGATATTTTCGGAACTTGATTCGATATTGGCTCTTAACTGTATAATAAGCGTTTCCTGCAAATCCCTAGCTCCGATTCCGATAGGATCAAGTTTCTGAATTTTACCCAAAATCTTTTCGACTACATCATAATCAACTTCCAACCCATATAAGAATAATATATCATCAATCACATCATTGATTTCGCGTCTAAAATAGCCGTCATCGTCTATTGTTCCGATTATCTGTCTAGCTATCAGCTCTTCTGTTTCGTTGTTTAAATCAAGTAATCCAATTTGTTTTTGGAGATGCTCCAACAAAGATTCGTGGACAGACAAGAGTGAATATCTATCATTATTATCATCCTCTTTTCGTTCCATTTGTCTGTACGAAATTGGATCTTCTTCTATATAATCGTTAATATAATCATCAAGTTCAAAAGCCTCTTCCCTTTCATCAACTTCAGATGTATTCTCTTCAGGACTGCTATCCAAATCAAACACATCATTTTGCCCATCATCCACCTCTAGAGCCGGATTGTTTTCCAGTTCTTCTTTTATTCTTTGGCTAAAAGACATTGCAGGAAGCTGAACCAACTTCATCAATTGCATTTGCCTTGGCGAAAGCTTGTGTATTTGTTTTTGACTTAAATTCTGTTTTAACATATTTTCTCTTCTATTATTCTAAACTGCTCAATGCTAAATACTATTATCAAATTTAATGAATTTTTAGCAATATTTCATTTGCAAAGATA
>JALVAD010000383.1 GCA_027011385.1 Saprospiraceae bacterium
GGATTGTAGTTTGTTTGGTATTTATTAACCATGGTTTTTTGTTTTGAAAAATATGAATCATATTATCTTTATGGAAACAACATTAGAACATATTTTATTAAACTCTTATAAAGCTGATATGATTAGATATCTAAAAAATCATCAGGAAGATTATGAGGAAGCAATAAAATTAGCAATATCGGAGAAACAACCTTATTCTCAGCGCGCAGCTTGGCTATTGTGGAGTTGCATGGACGAAAATGACCAACGAATAAAACCACATATTGAAGAAATAATTGATTCCTTAACAACAAAGAGCGATAACCATAAGCGAGAATTATTTATAATACTTCAAAAATTAGACATTGACGAAGATTATGAAGGGCGATTATTTGATATTTGTGTTGATGTTTGGTGCGAGATTAATAAGAAACCATCAGTTCGTTATAATGCTTTTAAATTGATTGTTAAAATTGCTAAAAAACATCCCGACTTATCAAATGAAGTAAGTTTTCTTACCCAAAAACAATATATGGAACACCTTTCTGACACAGTTAAAAAATCTATTTTAAAAATGATGACTGAGCTTATTTGATAGAATAAAAACACCACATAATAAATAATGAATAAACGGTTATTATAAAAAAAGATGAAATGCGCCCTTCTTGTTTAAGTTTTATAAATAATTTGCTATTTTTGCATTTTAATAAAGAGCTTTCCTCCTTGACGAATTAAGTTCAACAATCTGTATAGTGTGTAGCTTCCAAAAGTCAGCTATGACACCATTCAGACAGCATACTAGGATTTAACAAAAAAAAAATTAATTACCAGAATAAATAACAGAATATGAAAACATTATTATCAATAGTATTTGTGCTATTTTTCACCTTAAATATATTAAGTCAAAACCCTGAATTAGTTGTTGATTTTAATTTCGGATCTGATGATAGCTTTAGTGAATGGAATTATGACGGGATCAATTTTGGTGATGCAATTGTACTTCCAATAGTGAGTAAGGAATATGGAGAAGAACTTGGTGTTATAAAAAATGGTAAAGTGAGCATCCTAAAAGATATAAATATCGGTGCTGAAAGCAGCAAGCCAAGTTCATTTATTATCTATAAGGATTTGTTGTATTTTGTTGCAAATGATGGGATAAATGGAAAATCAATATGGAGAACTGATGGTACGGAAAACGGAACAGAATTGTTTTATACTTCTGATAATACTCCAAGATCATTTATTAATGCAAACAATGGATGGCTTTATTATAGTATTGGAAAAATAATTTATAGAACTGACGGAATAGTAAACGAAAAAGTTTATACAGGGGCAACGCTTGAATTTATTTATAAAGCTGCCTCAAGAAACTATTGTAAATACAAAAATGGAATTGCATTTGTTACCAAAAACAGTGATTATTCGTTCTCTCTGATTTATATCGCAGATAATGATGCTGAAGTATTAGCAAAAACTGAATCAACAAGCTATTTTGCCGATGGATTTGGAATAGCCCCTTTGAGTATTGGACTAATGTTTAGTATTGAAGGTTCGAATGACCATGACGGGATTTATGTTTATAATGAAAATACAAAAAATTTAAGTCAATTAAAGGTAAAGGGAAAATTGATTCCATCGAGGAGAACAATTGATTTTAATAATGAAATAAATATATGCTGGATTGCTGAAAAAGGATATTACAGCATAAATGGCATACAGGGAGAAGAACAACGTTTGATTCCATCAACAAATTCTTCTGCTACTCAAGGAGATACTATTATATATGCCAAATATAAAGATAAGCTTGTTTTTGTTCCCATCCCCGAATTTTTTGAAGATAACTTTATTGTTTATTCCGATGGTACAGTAAGTGAAACCAAGAAAATCAAAAAACTTCAAAATGAATATTTGTCAGGAATGGTCGTTTATGATAAATATGCATTTATAGTTGAAGGGACATCAAATGGCTTTGAACCAAATATTATTCAGATCAATTTGGAAACAGGTGAAGCAAAAGACTTTTATACTTTCAAAGAAAATTCAACCAATACCAGATCTGTTAGACCTATTGGAATTCAGAATGATTACCTGTATTTTATAAGTTCCTTGGATGACAATGTCGGTGCAGAACTGTATCGCATTAAAACAAATTTATTTGTAAAAACAAATGAATTGGAAAAATCCAATAATATGATTCTTATACAACAAGAAAACCGGTTTACTATTGAAATGGAATCAAATAAAAATATTGATATTAACATTTATAATTCTATCGGTCAAGTTGTATTCAAAAAACAAGTACAAAGTAATCAGTCATTTACGACTAATCTTAAGAGTGGACTATATTTTTTAAATTTTATGAATAAGAAAAATTCTCTTACAAAATTAGTCTATATCAAATAGATGTCCTTAAGAATCTTAAAAATTGATGCACTCACCACACGGGTGCATTTCTTTTTTTGGAGTTGCGGGCTGATTCTCCTTTAGGAGTCAGAGGTAAAGAAAGAGAAAGCGATAAAACGAAATACGCCTACTACTTTCAAGATTAGTTGTTTTACTAAATATTTTGTACCTTTGCGCGCTTAATAAAAACAGAATCTGTTATGGCTAAATATAAGAAGTATAAAGGATTGAATTTTCAGGAAATAGATAAAGAAATATTGAAATTCTGGAAAGAAAATGATGTCTTCAATAAAAGTGTTGATCAACGACCTCATGACAATCAATTTATTTTTTATGAAGGCCCTCCTTCTGCAAATGGGAAACCTGGTATTCACCACGTGTTTGGTCGCGCTATTAAAGATATGGTTTGCCGCTATCAAACAATGCAAGGAAAGAGAGTTGAACGTAAAGGGGGTTGGGATACTCACGGGCTTCCTGTGGAATTGAAAGTGGAGAAAGAACTTGGAATTACCAAAGAAGATATCGGTACAAAAATCACGGTCGAAGAGTACAATCAACAGTGTAGAACAACCGTATTGGAGTTTGTGGATCAATGGAACGATATTACGGAGAAAATGGGATATTGGGTTGATTTGGATAATCCATATATCACATTTGACAATAAATATATTGAGTCTGTTTGGAATATTCTTGGCAATCTTTACACCAAAGGTCTTATTTACAAAGGATATACTATTCAACCTTATTCTCCGGGTGCAGGTACAGGATTGAGCTCTCATGAATTGAATTTGCCGGGTTGCTACAAAGATGTCAAAGACACGACTATGGTCGCTCAATTCAAATTGGTAAGAAATGAAAAATCAGAGTTTATATACGATGGGGTAGGCGACGAAGATGTTCATTTTCTTGCTTGGACTACTACACCTTGGACATTGCCTTCCAATACTGCATTGGCAGTAGGACACAAGATAGATTATGTATTGGTGAAAACATACAATCCTTATACCAAGCAAAAAGTGAATTTGATATTAGCCGAAAATCTTTTATCCCAATGGTTTACCGATGAGCAATTGGCAATGGATTTTGATAGTTTTGATCCTGAAAACGACAAATTGATTCCTTGCAAAGTCACTGCCAAGTTCAAAGGTAAAGATTTTGAATTATTGGATTACGAACAACTGATGCCATACCATCAACCAAAAGACGGTATTGCATTTAAAGTGATTCTGGGAGATTTTGTTTCCACGGAAGACGGAACCGGTATAGTTCATATCGCACCTTCCTTTGGTGCAGATGATATGGCTGTTGCTAAAAAATACGGTATTGGTTCTCTGACTTTGGTAGATAAGCAAGGGAAGTTTATCGATGGGATGGGAGAATTCTCAAACAGATATGTTAAGAATTATAAAGATGATCCGAATTGGGAAAATATTGACGTAGATATATCTGTTCACCTTAAATTGGCGAATAAAGCATTTAATATCAAAAAGCACGTACATAGTTATCCGCATTGCTGGAGAACAGACAAACCTATTTTGTATTATCCGCTTGATAGTTGGTTTGTAAAGACAACTGCAATGCAGGATGAATTGATTGCTAAAAACAAAACTATCAATTGGCATCCGGAACATACAGGTACAGGAAGATTTGGTAAATGGCTTGAGAACTTGCAGGATTGGAATTTGTCCCGGTCAAGATTTTGGGGAATACCCCTACCTATTTGGAGAACAGAAGACGGAAAGGAAGAAATATTTATAGATAGCGTGGAAAAGCTTTCAAGTGAAGTAGAAAAATCTATCAAAGCAGGGTTTATGACCGATAATCCTTATTCTAAAGGATATGATAAGCTTGATCTTCACAAACCATATATTGACAGAGTGTTTTTGGTTTCCGAATCAGGAAAGAAGATGACAAGAGAATCTGATTTGATTGACGTTTGGTTTGATAGTGGTTCGATGCCTGCTGCTCAATTGCACTATCCATTTGAAAATCAAGATAAATTCAAGACGCATTTTCCGGCAGATTTTATTTCTGAGGGAGTGGATCAAACGAGAGGATGGTTTTTTACATTGCACGCTATTGCAACTATGGCATTTGATAGTATCGCCTACAAAAATGTGATTTCTACAGGATTGGTTTTGGATAAGAAAGGAGAAAAAATGTCAAAGCGTAAGGGTAATGTTGTAGATCCGTTTATGACTATTGATAAGTATGGAGCAGACCCTACCAGATGGTATATGATAGCGAGTTCACCACCTTGGGAAAATCTGAAATTTGACCTAAGTGGTATTGAGGAGACTACAAGGAAATTCTTTATCACGCTTTACAATACGTATTCGTTTTTTGCCTTGTATGCCAATTTGGATAACTTCGATTATAGCCAAACAGAAGTGCCTTTGGAAGAGAGAGCGGAAATAGACAAGTGGATTATTTCATTGCTAAATACACTAAAAAAAGAAGTCAAGCAGGATTTTAATGCGTATAATCTCACTCCTGCATTGAGAAAAATTCAAAGTTTTGTTTACGATCATTTGAGCAATTGGTATGTAAGATTGAATAGACGAAGATTCTGGAAAGGAGATTTGTCAAAAGATAAATTGTCTGCTTATCAAACGATATTTGAGGTGTTATTTACCATTTCTAAATTGATGGCTCCTGCAGCTCCGTTTTTTGGCGAATGGTTATACCAAAACTTAAATGAAGTAGCCAAAAAAGAAGAGTTTGAGTCTGTGCATTTAAGTCTTTATCCCGAGATAAATGAAGGTGCAATCGATTCTGATTTGGAAGAAAGAATGGAATATGCACAAAAAATATCTTCATTGGTATTGTCATTGAGAAAAAGACAAGAATTAAGAGTGAGACAACCACTTCAAAAGATATTGCTTCCGATTTTGGATGAAAAATTCAGCAATCAAGTGGAAAAAGTCAAAGATTTGATTTTGCACGAGGTGAATGTCAAAGAAATAGAATATGTGACAGATACTGCCGGTATTATCAAGAAAAGGATTAAGCCTAATTTCAAGACATTGGGAAGAAGGATGGGAAAACAGATGAAAGATGCAGCTGCTATAATAGATAAATTTACTCAAGCAGATATAGAGTCCTTGGAGAGATCCGGTAAATATGATTTAAAATTAGGAGAAGACATTTTTGAATTAATCCTTGAAGATTTTATAATTACAGCAGAAGATATTCCGGGTTGGACAGTCGCTAGTGATGGTAATTTGACCGTTGCATTGGATATATCATTGACAGATGATCTAAAGGCAGAAGGACTCGCAAGAGAATTGGTAAATAGAATTCAAAATCTTAGAAAATCCAATGATTTTGACGTAGTAGACAGAATAAAAGTCAAATTAGAATCAAATGATTTTGTCAAGGAAGCAATTGAAAAATACGGTGACTATATCAAGGTTGAAACATTGACTGATGAGTTAGTACTTATTGATAGTTTGGATTCAGATACGATTGAACTATATGAAAATATCAGTACTAAGATAGATATTGAGAGGAGTTAAATATCCTCACCCTAGCCCTCTCCTTTTCATACGTAGCTTTATACGCTTGAAAAATATGTAAAAGGAGAGGGGAGGTAGTGTCTGGTCGTTAGGAAATTCTATTGAAAGTGTGTATTTGCGATATAATGATAGGGAGTTAGATATCTTGATAAATAGGAGAACATAAAACAAATCTTAAAAAAACTAATAGCTAATCCCACGGATTAAACACTCTCACTCTCCCCTTCTCCTTTTAAATAGTATTCAAAAAATGGGTTATACTCAATAAAAGGAGAAGGGTTTGGTTTACCCTGTGAAATCCGCGATAACGGATATTTCATCAGGGGGGTTGAGGATAAAAAGGAAAAGGGGTACATAATACATTTCCTAATGACATTATCTACTTTTTCATTGAATTATTAAAGAAAATAAAACAATTGCTTTCGTAAGAATGTTAATTATTCCAAACAGTATTATTAAAAATTTAAAAAATCATTAAATATGACATTAGTAGGAAAAAAAGCACCATTATTTGAAGCACAAGCTGTAGTTAATGGAAACGAAATAGTAGAGGGTTTTAAATTGAGCGATTATATAGGAAAGAAATATGTAGTATTCTTCTTTTATCCAAAAGATTTTACATTTGTATGTCCTTCTGAATTGTTTGCATTTCAAGCACAATTGGAAGAGTTTGAGAAAAGAAATGTGCAAGTGATAGCTTGTAGTACAGACACCGAACAATCACACTGGGGATGGTTGAATATGGACAAAAACGATGGAGGAATCAAAGGTGTGAAATATCCTGTTGTTGCTGATACAAACAGAACAATCTCTCACAATTACGGAGTATTAGCCGGTGAATGGGATTATAATGACTTGGGAGAATTGGTAGCAGAAGGTGAGATGGTCGCATACAGAGGATTATTCTTTATGGATCTTGAAGGAATTGTAAGACACGCAACCATCAATGATATGCCAATAGGAAGAAACGTAGAGGAAGTATTGAGAATAGTAGATGCTTGGCAGTTTTTCGAGAAGCACGGAGAGGTATGTCCTGCAAACTGGAAACCCGGACAGGAAGCTATGAAACCAACTCACGAAGGAGTAGCTGATTATTTGTCAAAGCTTTAATTTAAGTAGTTTAGGCACGAAAATACTAAGGGTCATCTTGAAAAAGATGACCTTTTCTTAATTGCACTCTAGCTTTATCATTCATAATTAGCTAAATGCTAAATCCCTGTATTAGTGCTTTATTATTAATTCCTATCGGGCAAATAATCTATCCTAAGACATACTTGAAAAATGCAGAATAAATTTATATATTTGTTCCGGATATAACGTAGTTGTCGTCCATTCTCCATATTCAGAAAATGGAATTAATTTCTTCAGCTAACGTTCTGACTGACTATAGAAGAAAAAATCAAGCTGAATTTGGAAATCTTGGGGGTATTGATAATCAATTTTTTAACGAATGTTAGTCATAATTGGGGGACTTGAGAAAATCCAGTTGAATATTTGCGCTAACAATTAAAGCGGTCAAAATAAAGACATATTATAAATAAATATAATTTATAAACAACTAATATTC
>JALVAD010000384.1 GCA_027011385.1 Saprospiraceae bacterium
ATATTATTTAGAATTGATAGAAATTAAAAGATTAAATTGTCCTGTATCGGCATAGAATACTTGAATCCAACTTTTGAAATAAAAAAAGCCGGTCAG
This sequence comes from Saprospiraceae bacterium, assembly GCA_027011385.1. Lineage (GTDB taxonomy): Bacteria > Bacteroidota > Bacteroidia > Chitinophagales > Saprospiraceae > JADJGA01. The sequence continues at coordinate 97 of JALVAD010000384.1, forward strand.
AAACCGGCTTACTTTGTAGCGGAGACAGGACTTGAACCTGCGACCTTCGGGTTATGAGCCCGACGAGCTACCAACTGCTCCACCCCGCGATATAATCCCTTTTTTGTTGAAAAAAACTACAGCCTGATTCATTAATCCAAGCATTCTTTTCTTAAGGGACTGCAAAGGTAAAACTTTATTCTGAATTATGCAAGTTTTATTGAGTATATTTTTAAAGTCCGTTACAAACAGGGCTAATCCGGCTAATTCCTAGTACGCTGAAGCGCACTCTACACCAATCTTTATTTCCTCCTCAATGGCAATTTATACCTTCTTTGTCCATCAAATTTAAATAATGCATTTGCAACGGCTCCTGCAGTAGGCACTAACCCAATCTCTCCAATACCTTTGGCACCATATGGTCCAACTGCATCTTTTACCTCAACTCCTTTTACCACGATTTCGGGAGTTTCATGTGCCCGTAATATACCCAAATCTTTATACTTATTGCTAATCAAATATCCGCTTTCCATCGGAAGATCTTCTGTCAATGCATACCCAAGTCCCATATGGACTCCTCCCTCAATTTGTCCTTCAAATAACATTGGGTTCATAATCTTTCCCGCATCATGAGCAGCCACCATTTTTAAAACATTTCCTGCATCATCCAAAATACAAACCTGCGCTGCATAACCATAAGAATAGTGTATAATAGGATCATCTTTAGTACCGGGTTTATCTGTCCAATCACAAGCATATTCACCTCTGTAAGTTTTACCTGCCAATTCAGATAACGAATGTTTCTTCATATCTTCAACCAAGGCTTTAGCTGCATTTATTACCGCTAATCCAACCAATGCAGTCGCTCTCGACGAAGTTGTCATTCCCGTTTTAATTTGGTCATCGGTATCGACTATCACTTCTATTATCTCGGGATTCAATCCTGTTTCTTCGCACAGAGTTTGAAGTGCCATATTATGAACTCCTTGTCCCATTTCCGTCCACCCATGTGCAATTATTACTTTGTCCTCAGATATGATTTTGATAGTGACTTTTGATTCATCAATCATTCCATTTCCTACACCTGAATTTTTAATGCCGCAAGCTAAACCGGCATATTTTGCACTTAGAAATTCATCTTTAACAGCATCCAAACAAGCCCTGACTCCAACTCCAAATACCTTCTGACCGGTAGAGGTTCTAAGACCATCTACCAATGCATTATCATATCGGAATTGCCACCTGTCAAATCCTACTTTATCGCATAATTCATCGACCAACACTTCTAATGCAAACGTCACTTGATTAGCTCCAAAACCACGCATAGCTCCACAAGGTATGTTATTGGTATAAACTGTTTTCGCCTCTATTTGAACATTTGGAATAAAATATCCTCCAGCTGCATGACCTGCTACACGTTCCAATACTTTATCACCAACAGAAGCATAAGCGCCTGTATCTCCAACAGCTTTTAGTCGTAAACCTATCAACCGACCTTCTTCATTTGCTGCCAATTCCATATCCATAAAAACAGGATGCCTTTTGGGATGCAAACGAATAGATTCTTGACGAGTCAAACTTAATTTCACAGGTTTTTGCAATAAATAGGCGTATAGTGATACATGACCTTGCACGCTCAAATCTTCTTTTCCTCCAAATCCACCTCCATTTGGTATTAGTGTTACCCGCACTTTGTCTTCCGGCAAATCCAATATTATTGCCACTTGTCGCCTGTCTTCATATATCCCTTGACTTTGACTGAATAATTCCAATCCCCCATCACCATCAGGTCTTGCTATAGCAGCTTCTTTTTCAAGAAACCCGTGTTCTATTCTTTGTGTTTCAAATTTTCCTTTAGCAATATATTTAGCTTTCTCAAAAGCCTTATCAACCTCCCCTACCTCAAATTGACTTGTATTGAAGTTATTTGGTCTTTCAGGATGTACCCTTGCCCCTTCTATCGCAGAAAAAACATTTGTCACCGGTTGCAATACTTCGTACTTTACTTTTATCAAACTTATCGCCTCTCTTGCAATCGCATCTGAATCTGCGACAACACCTGCCAAAACATCACCGATATAATGCGTCACTTCCCCCACCCCGATCAAAACCGACCAATCCTGCAATATCAATCCGACCTTTTTACTTCCCGGAATATCTTTTGCTGTAAAAACCTTGTGAACACCAGCTAAGGCTTCTGCTTTTGATGTATCAATACTCAAGATTTTTGCCTTGGGATATTCACTGAATTTCAAGGCAGCATATAGCATTCCATCTAAATAAATATCATCGACAAAATCTCTTTCCCCAATTGCGGTTTCATATGCTTTATACTTTGGATGCCTAACACCTATTTTACCTGATGTCTTTGTTATTTCAAGTTGTTGATTTTCTCGAATTACTTCAGCGGAATAAAGAATAGCATCTTCTATTTTTTTATAACCTGTACATCTGCATATATGCGGTTTAATCGCTTTTTGTACTTCTTCATAACTAGGGTTTTGATTTTTATCCAACAAAACTTTTGTTCTGCTTATAAGTCCGGGTGTACAAAAACCACATTGCACAGCTCCTTTATTGACAAAAGCTTTGGCAATAGTATCTTTGACATATGGATTAGTTCCCTCCAATGTCACTATTTCCGCTCCTTCCAAGCGTCTCATTTTTGTAACACAAGATTGTTTGGCTTTGCCATTAATCTCAAGGGTACAAGCTCCACAAACTCCCTCTCCGGAACATCCGTCTTTTACAGACGTGATTTTCTCATCTTCCCTTAGATATTCTAATAATGATCTTTCAGTATCTCCTGAATAGATTTTTTCCTTTCCGTTTAGAGTGAATCGTATCATAAGATCAAGTTTTTTAAATTATTTAATGTGGGAGCTATCGCCTTTGGTAATTCAATTATAGATTGTACCGATTTTAAATCTTTCAGGCCACTTCCGGTCAATAATACAACATTCTTTGAATTTTTTGCCAATTTACCCCTTGCCATATAGTCCAATAATCCTGCATATGCCGTAGCAGCAGCAGGTTCTGCAAACAACCCATTATTTTTCGATAAAACAGCTGAAGCATTTAATATATCTTCATCTGATACAGTCAACACTTCACCTTTATACTTGTCTATAAAATCAATCGCCATATAATAGTTTCTTGGAATGTCAACAGAAATAGAGTCGGCAATGGTATCACTATTCTTTACCTTGAAACTTTTATTCCCAATATTGCTTATCAGATTATCGCTTCCCTTTGATTGGACAGCAACGACACAAGGCATTTTGTCAATAATATTTAATTTCAACAAATCCTCAAACCCCTTGAAAACCCCTGAAATAATCACTCCATCTCCCACAGGCACAAATATTCTATCTGGAACTTGATAACCTAATTGCTCATACAATTCAAATGAAACCGACTTTTTCCCTTCCATGGTGAATGGGTTAAATGCAGTATTGCGATTGTACCAGCCGAATTCTTTGGTAGCTTTGATACTCAAATCAAATGCATCATCATAAGTACCTTTAACCGGGATTATTTTCGCTCCATACATCACAATCTGAGTCAATTTAGCCTTGGGAGCAGATTCCGGAACCAATATAATAGCTTTCTGTCCCTGCGTAGCACATATTCCTGCAAGTGATGATCCTGCATTACCGGTTGATGCCGCAACGATAGTATCAATACCTTTTTCTTTTGCAAAAGCTGAAACAAGTGCAGATGCTCTATCTTTAAATGAATATGTAGGATTTTGAGAATCATCTTTAAGGTAAACACTGCAAGAATTATCTTCATTGTCCGATTTCCTCGTCTTATACAATGGCGTATTTCCGACTCTGAGATTTGGTAAACTATCAATATTCTCAATAGGCAATAAATCCAAAAAAGAATTTCTTTTCAATTCCTCAAACCCAATCTTATTATCAATTAAGCCCTTATAATCATAAACGGTTTTCAAAACACCTTTTGGAGGCATATCCAGCGAATTTCCCTTATCACAAACAGGGCAAAGATATGTCACTTCATCAGCTTCATACATAGTTTTACAATCAATACACTCAAAATGATATTTTTGCTTATTCAACATTATCTATTCATTATTTTTTAATTAATCACGCGTTTCAAACCATTCTTTAGTCTATACTCATTAAAATTAAGAAGTAAACCTAATTTATAACCACCTAATTTCAAATATGTCAATACTTGTGCAGTGTGAACTTCAGTCAAATACTCTACAGTCCTAAGTTCAATTACCACTTTATCATTTACTAATAAGTCTACCCTGTACCCGTGATCAAGTTTAACTTCCTTATAGACGATTGGCATCGGTTTTTCTTTATCTACTTTTAATCCTTTCTTCTTTAATTCATAATAAAGACATTCTTGATATGCAGACTCTAATAACCCTGGACCTAAATGCTTATGAACTTCAATTGCACATCCAATAATAATTTCGGATAATTTATTCTCTATCATAACAATTTATTGATTTTTTTTAAAAATACTTTTACAACCTAAACTATCAAAATCATTTGTCATATCTGCTGCGCAAACAGTAACTATAGCTATCTGTGCAGCCTCTGTGTATTTGATTGCTCAAATCTCTGTGGCCCAATTAGCAACATTCTCAAACTATTTCACAAAGAAACTCAAAGAAGTCACAAAGAACACAAAGCAAAATCTCTGTGGCACAACTCCATCTCCTACATATACTTCTTTAAAACCCCCGTTCTCTCATTGAATTCTTCAATCTTTTCATCCCATTCATCTGCCTTTGCATAATGATTTTTCCAATAATTCTCATCATACCATTGAGCATTCAATTCTTCAACCGTTTTACCTTGTTGCTCAATCCAAGTAAAGTATTTAAGATTGTGCATTCTCTTTTTCTCATAATAATTCATCTCAATTATATGATCTATATTAATTCCCAGCATATCAGAATCGTAACTAACTGCGGCATCTCTATTTGTAAATTCACCGTGCTTTTCTCTTTCTTCCATTAATCTGGATTGGTACATTTCCATTGAATCGGTTGCCACAGTAAACAAAACATCATTTTCGTCCATTTCATAATATTTTGCCATTTTGATAGCGCCCATCATATTAGCAATTGATGAAATCCCCATCACATCCAATCTATCTACTAATTCGGAATCTACTTTTATTTCATTTTTCAGATAATCTTTTCCTGCCTCTTCATTGAATAATCTCATCAATCTGATGTTTGCATTATCATCGATTCCTGCAACCATATCCATATTTTTTATATTGTGAATCCAAGGCACGTGTTTATCGCCAATACCTTCAATACGGTGTTCTCCATATCCGTTTTCTAACAAAGTAGGACATTGCAATGCTTCTCCTGCACAAACTTTAAATGTTGGATGCAATTCTCTAAGATAATCGGTAGAACCAAGAGTTCCGGCAGAGCCCTGTGTTAAGAATACCCCTGAAAATCTACTTTTATCATTCTTAATATAACCGAAAACTTCTTCCATTGCCGGTCCTGTAACAGCATAATGCCAAAGAGGATTTCCAATCTCTTCAAATTGATTCATATTGACAATATCATCTCCACGCTCTGCTTTAAGTTCTTTAACTTTGTCATAAATCTCCTTAACATTACTTTCAGTTCCAGGTGTAGCAAATACTTCCGCTCCTACTTTTCTCAACCAGGTAAATCTTTCTTCAGACATACCTTCAGGCAATACTGCAATTGATTTACAACCTAACAAATAAGAGTCATAAGCTCCACCACGACAATAATTTCCTGTAGAGGGCCAAAGTGCTTTTTGCGTGGTAGGGTCAAACCGACCATCTATCAATTTTTCCACCAAAGGGCCAAAAGTAGCACCAACTTTATGCGCTCCCGTGGGGAAATATTTCCCGATTAAAACAATAATTTTAGCTTTTACTCCCGTTAATTCTGAGGGAAGTTCCAAATAATTAACTTTTCCATAACCACCACCCATTTTTACAGGCTCATTCTTCCAAGTTATTCTAAATAGATTTAAGGAATTCAAATCCCATAATCCGATATTCTTCAATTCCTCTTTTATTTTTTCCGGTATTAATTCAGGATTTTTCATTTGCTTGTAAGTAGGAAGTACGATTCCTCTCTCTCTACACCTTTTTATAGTGTTCTCAAGTACTTTTTCAGTATTCTTCATATTAATTGGTTTTTAATTTTAATTATTTTTATTTATTAAATTCACTATTACTTTTATTAATGTATCCTTTTCTACCGGTTTACTAATTGCTATCATCAATGTTAATGCTACTAAGGCATTATCAGCAATTCTTTTTTCTCCTTTTTCATTAAAAAGCAAACCGTTTTTTTCTAAGAAATATAAGAACAGGAATGCTGCAATCCTTTTGTTTCCATCCGAAAAGGAATGATTTTTTACGATAAAATATAAAAGATTAGCGGCTTTTTCCTCAATGCTTGGATATAAATCAGCCCCTCCGAAAGTTTGATAAATAGTAATAATTGAACTCTTAAACGAATCGTCCTTTTCTTGTCCAAACAATTTACTATTCCCATAAGTCTTTTTTACCAATGATATTTGAGCTATCGCTTCATCATATGTCAATCTATATATTTCATTTTTTGTAGTATTCTCGATTTTTAATGTTTGATAATCATATTGGTCAAGAATTTCAAGAGCATAGGAATAGTCTGATATAATTTTCAAAAGCCCTTTACTTTCATCATCAGTTAATTTTTTATAATTTAAAGTGTTGCTAAGAATTTTTATTGTTTTCTTTAGTTCGTTAAATTGCTGAGCCTGTTTTTGCAATTTTTTATAATTGACAGCATAGCCTTTTATTAAATAATCTTTGAGTATCTGATTTGCCCAAATTCTAAATTGAGTTCCTCTTTTTGATTTAATACGATAACCTACAGAAATAATTACATCAAGGTTATAATAGTCGATATTTCTAATTACTTCTCTAGTACCTTCTTTTTGAGCTGTTGCAAAAAATGCAACAGTTGACTTTTGCTCCAATTCTCCCTCCTTGAAAACATTCTTTATATGTCTTGAAATAACGGATTTATCCCTTTCAAATAGTTCAACCATTTGACTCAGATTTAACCAAACTGTTTCCTTGTCAAGTTTTACTTCTATTGAAGTCTTTCCTTCGGATGATTTATATATTTTTATTTCAGACTTATTCATAAAACCATTATAATTGCTTTGCTCCTTGCAAAACCAAACTCATCAATGCTGCATTTTTCAAATCAAGCTCTTCTTCATTTATATCGATTAAATCACTACTAATGATTTCCATTGTATCAGTATTCAATTTTAAAGAATTTTTTCCAAATTGATAATCATAGAATCCTTCATTCTTTGTCAATGTATAGAGCACATTATCA
>JALVAD010000385.1 GCA_027011385.1 Saprospiraceae bacterium
ATAATGGAGTATTTACGATTATTCAATATCTTTGCAGCCTTTACAACTATTTTTGTATCTTCATTGTTATAACAAGAATAAAAATTTACAAGTTTAAAGCATAACGAGTGTACTACTATAGATACTCAATAGTCAAACGAAGATGTGATGATCAGATTTATTTTAATTTTATTAGTATTTATTTATTCTAATCTATCAAAAGGGCAAGAACAGCTTTCATTACATCTGGAAAATCACAGTGGAATAAATTCTATTCCTATAAATCCGGCAAACTCTTTTCTTAGTCCGCATAAATGGGATGTAAATATAGTTTCTGCAGGACTTTTTTTTGAAAATAATTATGGTTTTTTTAGAAATACCAATACTATCAAGCTATATAAAAATAGAAACAATTCCATTATTGAGTTGGATTCAACGAAATATGGAAAAACTTCATATTCCCCCAATACAATATTATTGGATTTATATGACAGAAAGAAACCTAGTTATATTTTTCTTTCCGGTAATCTAACAGGTCCGTCTTTTTCGCTTAAGATAAATAAGATTAGTTCAATAGGTTTTATATCAAGATTAAGGATGTTGGGAGGAGTGCCAAAAATACCAAAGGAATTGGGATATTATGATTACTACAATAAAGCCTTTTTTCAGTCATTTCCTATTTCTTCATTCAATTCCGGTTTTATATCTTGGCACGAATACGGCATAAACTATACAAAAAATATCAAAGGTCTCACTCATAACACTATTTTGGGAGCGACGATAAAATATTTGAGAGGGAATGAGGCTATGTTTTTTGAAAACAAACACACATTTCAATTCCAACAGATGCCAAATGATTCTATCGCAGCCCTTGACAGGCTTGATTTCCGGTATGCGTATACACATTCAAATCTTAAATCCCAAAGTTTTAAATTTAAACATAATGGCACGGGCATCTCGGGTGATTTTGGTATCACTGTTGTTTTTGGTGAGAATATCAAGGATTTTAAAGCTAGGTTGGGGGTTTCGATATTGGATATAGGTTTCATTAATTTTAATAGGAATTCATTTAGATATTCGATTAGTGTCGATACAACGGTCGCTATAAGTATAAATGCATTTAAAGAAATCAAACAATTATCACATGTGGATTCGGTAAGTGAAATTTTAAGTCGCCAAATATATAATGACCCTACTAAATCTTTAACTGCTAACTCTTTTGTAATGTGGTTGCCAATGGCTTTGAGTATTCAATTTGATTATTCAATTTCAAAATTGTTTTATATAAACGGAACACTAATACAAAGGATAAAACCTAAGGGGCATTCAGTTACAAGAAGAAATCTTTTTGCTTTATCACCAAGATTTGAGCACAGATGGTTTTCCGCATCAACATCTCTTGTCGTCTATGATTGGAAGGATTTAAGATTGGGGGCTTCTGTTAGACTGGCGTATTTGACTATTGGTTCAGACAATTTATTGAGTGTATTGTCAAATCAAACTCGTTTTACGGGTTCCGATTTGTATGTGGGATTGAAATTCAATCCATTTTCTTTAGGAAAAAAGAGAAGACGTCATCCAAATTTGAATAGAAAAATAAAATGTTATAAGTTTTAAGCCTCATTGTATAATTATTTTTCTTCACTTCAATCTTTTTGACTAAGTTTGTGCTGATGAAACTTGCTTTTGACATAGCTAGGCGGTATTTGTTTGGAAAAAAAACGATAAATGCTATAAATATAATTACAGGTATCTCTGTATTTGGTATTTCTATTGGAGCAGCTGCCTTAGTACTGATTTTATCGGTTTTTAACGGGTTTGAAGAGCTGATTGGCGACCATTTTAATGCATTTAATCCAGAGATAAAAATCACTCCAAAGAAAGGTAAATTCTTTAAGATCGATAGCAATTTTCTCAAAAAACTTAATGGCATTAACGAAATATTAGATTACTCCTTGACGGTAGAAGAGGTCGCTTATTTTATTTATGGCAATAGTCAATCATTTGGGTTGATTAAAGGTGTTGATGCCAAATTCAATATAGTCAATAATATAGACACAGCCATAGTTGCCGGAGAGTATTTATTGGAAAAACAGGGTGTAAATTATGGTGTTATCGGTAATGGTCTTGCCGGTAAAATGGGCGTCAATGTATCTGACAAAATAACTCCAATCAGTATCAATGTTTTGAACAAAAAAACTACTGGTTCTAAAAAGGGAGAAGTTTTCCCCGCAGGCAAATTTGCTATTCTTAGCCAATCGGATTTGGAATATGTGCTTATATCTTTGGATTTGGCTCAATATCTAATAGGAAATACCAAGGGAAAAAATGCTGATAAATATTCAGCTATTGAGATAAAAACCAATGGAAATGTAGATTTGGCTCAGGACAAACTAAAAAAGGAATTGGGAAATGGATTTTATATAAAAAACCGTAGAGAACAAGATGCGGAATTAATGAAAATAATGAATATGGAAAAATGGATAGCTTATGTTATTGTTTCACTATCATTATTTTTGATTGCAATCAATTTGATTGGAAGCCTTTGGATGATTGTTCTAGACAAGAAGAAGGATATCGCAATGTTGCAATCAATGGGGGCTAATAAGAGTATGATTAAGCAGATATTTTTGTATGTAGGGATACTTATTTCCGGATTTGGACTTGTTATAGGCTTTATTATCGCCTTATTATTTTATTTTGCACAAAAGAATTTTGATTTGATCGGCATTCCTGAGGGAGCAACAATAATCGATGCATATCCCGTGCAATTGCGCTTCATCGATTTCATCATTGTCTCGATAACAGTCTTGCTGATAGGCTTTTTGATTTCACTGCTACCTGCTAGAAAAGCAGGGCAAATATCAGCATTCATTAGAGAGGAATAAAGATATTATTTTTCTTCATACCAACCAAGATTGAATAGAGCATCACCCATATTGACCACAGGAGCATTATTGTGACCAAGTATATATGCATTCCTATTTGAGTGAATATTTTTTGATTGTTCACCCATAATATCTTTTACCATTCCTATCAATTCTTTATTGTCCACTTGATATCCAGATGTTTTCAAATTCCTGAACAATCCGGATTCTCTAGCTCTAATCCAAGAAGTTTTATTTATTTTAATCGATGGTTTTGTATCTTTTGTTTTTTCAGGTTCAATCATATCAAAATGGAGCAAGATATTTTTAATTCCGGCAAGTCCTTTTTCAATTGCAAAATTATCAAGTCTTTTTGATTCGCCACCTTCAAAAACTATGATTGGAATTCCCATATCGTGAGCAGCTTTACGAAGTGATTTTTTTATCATTGGCTTTTCAATCATAAAAGGTGCATTGAAGACTTCTGCCAATGTCTTTGATTCTCTATCTCCTTTGGAATATCTTATCTGGGGATAATTGTATCTTGAATCACCTCCTGTATGAAAATCTATCCCAAAATCAACGTGAGGCAAAATGAATTTTGTCAATTTTCTTGCTACTCTTGATGCTAAAGACCCCGTATTTACCCCGGGGAAACTCCTATTTACATCTTTACCATCCGGTACTTCTCTGCTAAAATTAATAAATCCGTATACATTCAGAAGTGGAATAACAATTACAGTACCTGATATCAAATCTTCATAATACTCCTGTTCTATTGATCTTCGGATTATCTCTACCCCATTGATTTCATCACCGTGTATACCACCCAAAATGAGTATGGTTTTACCCTTTTTCTTAGCTCTGTAAACGTTAGCAAAAATATTGATATGAGTACCTGAAGGTAATTTACCAACTCTGATTTTTATTTTTTTACTTTCTCCCGATCGAATTTCATATCCGTTAATTTCCATCATAGTCTAAATTTTGAATTTCTTTCTACTAATGAAATAATTGAACGCGCGATATTAACGTTTGTTGTGGTTTCTATTCCTTCCAAACCCGGGGATGCATTTACTTCTATTACCATAGAACCCTTATTCGACCTAAGTATATCGACACCTGCAACTTGAAGTCCTAATATCCTAGCAGATTTTTTTGCAATCGAAACCTCCTCATTTGTCAACCTTATACTCTCTGAACTTCCACCTCTATGTAAATTGGATCTAAACTCACCTATAGCAGCTCTTCGTTCCATAGCAGCAACTACTTTATCTCCTACCACAAAAGCCCTGATATCAGTTCCGGAGGATTCTTTTATAAACTCTTGAACCAATATTTTATGCTTTAGATTGAGAAATGCTTCCATCAATGTTGCACTAACTTCGGGAGTATCTGACTTGATTACACCTTCGCCGTGAGTACTGCTCAATAGCTTTATAATCACTGGGTGCTCTTGAAATAAATCAAGAAATACATCCAGATCTTCCGTGTAATTTGTAGTAGCTGTATTCGGGATAGGAATACCGTTTTTTGCCAAAATCTGTAAACAGGTAAATTTATTTCTTGCTTTAAGGAGACTATCCGGTTTCAACACGCTATAAACTCCCATATTTTCAAATTGTCTAATAACATAAGAACCATATTCTGTTGCAGTTGCTCCAATTCTAGGTATTATGGCATGAATACCTTGAAGTTCGTAACCGTTGTAAAAGACTTTTGATTTTCCGTTCTTTACCAATAGGTCACAATACATATGATCAATTATTTGAACAAAATGACCTTTCATCGTAGCTGCCCTATACAAACTCTGAGTGCTATATAGCGCAGCACTTCTTGACAATATTATTATATTCATCTTATATTCAATCTAAAATTTAATTGTTTTGACAGCAAGATATCAATAATCGTTAAGAAAATAATCTTTATCAATAAAAAATATTTATTTTGCAGACTATTTAACAATTTCATTTGAAGAAAAATCAACTAATGGCACTTAACGATAAAAAAACTATAAATGGCTGGGCATTGTATGACTGGGCTAATTCTGCATACTTTTTGGTGATTTCCACAGCTATTTTCCCTGCTTATTTTTTAGCTAGAACCAGCAGTAAAATAGATATTTTCGGAATGGAGCTAACCAATAGCTCTGTGTTTTCATATGCAGTATCTCTATCTTATCTTGTAATAGTAATTTTGTCCCCTATATTATCCGGTATTTCTGATTATAGTGGAAAAAGAATGTTTTTCTTAAAGTTTTTTACATATTTAGGATCGATTTCGTGTATAGGATTATCGTTTTTTTCAGGAGATTCAGACGTATGGATTGGAATAACTGCATTTATGCTTGCGACAATTGGAGCTTCAGGAGGAATAGTCTTTTACAATGCCTATTTGCCCGAAATAGCTACTGAAGATGAATACGATGCAGTGAGTGCAAAAGGCTTTGCTTTTGGATATATAGGAAGTGTTCTTTTATTGGTATTTATATTATTTATGTCGTTAAAACCCCTGATTTTTGGAATACCCGAAGGCACAACCATACCCTATAGACTTGGATTTGCATTAGTAGGAATATGGTGGATGGGATTTGCACAGATTACTTTTAGACGATTGCCTAAGGATAAAAGAACGGGATTTAGTGGTAAAGTGATTTCAAAAGGAATCGAAGAAATACAAAAAGTTTTCACTAAAGTACGATCAAATCCACATCTTCTATTGTTTTTAGCTGCATTTTTCTTTTATAGTGCAGGAGTTCAGACGGTAGTTTACTTAGCATCTATATTTGCTAAAAAAGAGTTGATGTTCTCAACCGATGAATTGATAATCGTAATATTAATACTACAATTGGTAGCTATAATCGGTGCTTATTTATTTGCAATTTTTTCAAAGAAACTTGGTAATAAACTGTCTTTGATAATTCAGGTTATTATTTGGGCAATAATCGCGATTGTTGCGTATATGGTACAGAGCAAATTACAGTTCTACATTCTTGCCGGTATGGTTGGAATGGTATTGGGAGGAATTCAATCCCAATCGAGATCAGCTTATTCAAAAATAGTAGAATCGCAAAAGAACGATCTGACTTCCTATTTCAGTTTCTATGATATAGTATTCAAAATATCGATAGTAGTCGGCACTTTTGCTTTTGGTATAGTCAATGAGATCACCGGAGATTTGAGAAAAAGTGTTTTGTCTCTAGCTTTCTTTTTTGTATTGGGATTGGTACTATTATTAGCTACTAATTTTAAAAAAGCTGAAGAAGGCGTAAAGGTTTAATAATTGTTCATACTATGGAATACAATCCAATTTTACCCTTCAGAAATGCTCATTTCAATACTATATATCGCAAGGCATTTACCAATCCTGTTGTTGATTACAGCAGAGAGAGATTGATTACTCCGGACAATGATTTTTTGGACTTGGATTTCTCAAAAGTAAATTCCAATAAAATTATTATCATTGTTCACGGTTTGGAAGGAAGTTCAAAATCCAAATATATTTTATCAAATACCAAATATTTTAATAAAAACGGATATGATGTTTGCGCTATGAATATGAGGGGATGTAGTGGTGAACCAAACTCTCTTTACAGCTCATATCACAGTGGTAAAACCGATGATTTGAGCCTTATCATCGATGAAATATCCGGACAATATGAAGATATTTATTTATTGGGATATAGTCTTGGAGGCAATATTGTTTTGAAATATACCGGTGAAAATGATAGTGCTCTAAATAAAAGAATCAAGAAATCGATTGGAGTATCCGTTCCGGTAGATTTAAAGAGTGCTGCGGTAGAATTGGCGAAAAAGAAAAACTATATCTACAATTATATGTTTATGAAAGAGATGAAAGAAAAGTTGAGAGCGCGAGTAAAAAGATTCGGAATTGATATTAGCTTAGAGATAATAGATGGGATAAAAAATTTCAATGAATTTGACAATATTTATACTTCAGTTGCCCACGGGTTTAAAGATGCCGAAGATTATTGGGAAAAGAACTCCAGTAAACAATTTTTGGAGCACATAAAAACACCGGCTTTATTGCTCAATGCAGCTGACGATACTTTTTTGGGAGAAAATTGCTACCCATTTGCAGAAGCTAAAAATAATAGATTTCTTATATTGGAAGTTCCTAAATATGGAGGACATGTCGGGTTCAATATGTCTTTTAAGTCTAAAAAAAATCATTGGTTAGAAAAAAGAATTTTAAATTTTATAGAAAATGAGTAAAATAAAACAATATTGTACAGGATCTTCTTATAAGGCTTTGATGGATGATAGTTTGTTATTGGATATCAGGGAAGTTGATGAGTTTAATCAGGTGAAATTTAATGTTCCATATTTAGTCCATATTCCGTATAGTGAATTACAAAAAAGACTGAGTGAAATACCCCGAGATAAACCTATTATCGTAGCATCCTCATATGGTAAAACCGGAAATGAAGCAGCTAATTTGTTGCTTGAAAAAGGATTTGAATATGTATCAAACCTCGAAGAAGGTTTGTCTAAATGGTTGTACAAGAGATATCCAGTTTTGGGAGATAAATTCTTTGAATTAAGGGAAGAATAACCATCGATAAAATATTCAGCAATAG
>JALVAD010000386.1 GCA_027011385.1 Saprospiraceae bacterium
TTCAAAAAAGTATTAAAAATAGAAAACAAAAAACAAGTCTTTTCATTTTGATTATTTTATTAGAATAAAGCTATTTTCGATTTTTTACCCAATACTAAAAAACTATTCAAGCGTATGTGTATAATTGCAATCTATGTGGACATTCATAACCTTGCTACTATTTGAATATATAAAGTTTAGCTTATAATCAGAAAAGAAAATACCTGTAATTGTATCTTGACAATCATTGGATATAGAATAAACACCTTGTTCATAAATGTGATATGGATAACTATAATCTCCGAATAAATTTTTAACATCACTTGAATCAATTCCTATCAAACATTCCTTATTGTTTTCAATATCTTTTAACAATTTTTTATTGTATAAATGGCATCTTGTTATTGAATCATTTGCAACCCATTTCTTTTTAACACCATTATAAAACTTAACCCGAATTATTCATGCTTTTAGCTTTATGTAGATGTAAGGCATCGAAATACGCAGATATATTATTATATTTCAAGTGTTTCGTAACGCAACAGATGCATAAAGATAGAAGCAAACGTTACCCCAATTTTGGGGTATTAATTTTTTTATTATTTCGAACATAACACATATATTTTCAAGAATATAGCCCAATATATAAATTAAAGTGGTGAATAATTCGGGTTAACACATTTTTCATTATGCTGAGAAGGAATCTCGCCATTTATTAAATGATATCCTTTTGGAACTGATTTACATCCCAATAAAAACACCAATAATATTATAAAGAAAGATTTTTGTATTTTCATCATTGCTATTTAACTATAGGTTCGCAAAAACAAAAGTACAGTAAAAAAAAAGGAATCAACCCCAAAATCGGGCACAAAAGGTGTATTTCTTATTTGGAAAAATTTTAATGGTGATTGGAAAATCATAACAGCTATGACCTGTGGTTGATTTTTATTATATAAAACGATAATTTAGTATTCTATTTCCTATTATATCAGGTTATTTAGGATTATATCTCCTAAATTATCGTTTTTCTAAAAATAATTTGTATATTTGTAGCAAATATTACAATGAAAGCTCGGTATCTATTTAAAAGTCTTGAAAAACATCTGGATCACAAAAGCTACACAATCATAACAGGAGCAAGACAGGTTGGTAAAACTACTCTTTTGCGACAGTTATTCAAAAAATTAAGAGAAAGGGATGAGATAGTTGCATTTATCAATTTGGAAAATAAACTATTATTACTTACTCTAGACAAAAACCCTAATGCTATATTTGATTTTGTACAAGAAACACCCAAAAAAATCATTGATGGTAAAGCATCCAAAAGGATATACATCTTAATTGATGAAATTCAGTATCTCTCCAATCCATCTAATTTCCTCAAGTATTTATACGACGAATATGATTACAATGTTAAAATCATTGTATCAGGAAGTAGTGCTTTTTATATAGATAAAAAATTCAAAGATTCTCTTGCCGGCCGGAAAAGAATTTTTCATCTATATCCGATGTCATTTAATGAGTTTTTGGAATTCAAGGAAGAAGATGACTTAAATAATGAGATTAGTTTTATGGTACAAGAACCAAGCTACAAATCATTGTATCGAAGAAGTATCAAGAGTTTTTTAAATGAGTATCTGATATACGGAGGTTATCCGGCAGTAGTTTTGGAAGAAGATAAGGCAGAAAAAATACATTTGTTAAACGAATTAAAAGATTCGTATTTGAGAAAAGATATTTTGGAATCCAAAGTCGATAAAGAATTAAAGTTTTTGGTATTGTTACAACTTTTATCATTACAAACAGGTAATATTTTAAATAAAAATAGTTTGGGCAGAACTATTGGGCTGGATAACAAAACCGTGGAGAGGTATGTATATATCTTGCAAAAATGTTTTCACATTGATTTGGTAAAACCATTTTTCAGCAATCTAAAAAAAGAATTCATAAAGATGCCCAAAATATATTTCAATGATTTGGGATTAAGAAATAGCTTGATAAATAATTTTGAATTACCTGCAAATAGAGAAGATAAAGGTATGCTATTTGAGAATTTCGTGTACAACCAACTACGAATAAAATACATTCCTGAAAATATAAGATACTGGAGGACGACTGATGGTAATGAAATAGATTTTGTAATAAAAGACAGTTCTGATTCAGGTTTAGCTATAGAGGCAAAATGGAATTGCAATAAATTTAACCCTAAAAAGTATACAAAGTTTCTAACAAATTATAATAAATTTGAACTGTCTT
The DNA here is from genome assembly GCA_027011385.1 of Saprospiraceae bacterium. Lineage (GTDB taxonomy): Bacteria > Bacteroidota > Bacteroidia > Chitinophagales > Saprospiraceae > JADJGA01. The sequence continues at coordinate 2,239 of JALVAD010000386.1, forward strand.
GTGTAGATATAAATGACAAAAACATTATCGGATATTGAACTATAGCGATATTTTAGGATTTAGAATCCTATTTAACCAGGTTATTTAGGATTCTGACTCCTAAATTATCGCTTATTTGTCAATCTTACAATATTTGACTACAAATAGTTGTTATTTTTTATTATCTTCGCCATTATTAACAAAAGTTAGAAATTATGAAAAAAAATATCGGACCTACGGACAAAATAATAAGAATTGTTATTGCTGTCATTATTATGGCGCTATATTATTTTGGAAAGATTAGCGACACTACCGCTATGGTTTTATTGGTAATCGGTATAGTGCTATTATTGACCTCGCTTATTAATTTTTGTCCTCTATACAGGATAATTGGAGTAAACACTTGTAAGAAAAAATAGTAGAATAGTATCATACCATGAAGTATAAAAAAATTGCATTGGTCATGGCAATGCATGAAGAGGCTTTGCCTATAATTGATTATTTCGGTTTAGAAAAAGTAAGTTCAAATTTTTATCCCATTGAGATTTACACAAATAAAAATGAATCATTGATTTTATCATTAAATGGTAAATCCGAAGAGTATAAAGTTGATAATATAGGATCTCAAGCAGCAACTTTAAACACTTTTGTTGTAATAAACAATTTTAAACCTAATATTGTAATCAATTGTGGGACTGCCGGTTGTTTTTCTAGTAAAAAAGCAAAAATCGGTGATGTGTATATCGCACAAGACAAGGTTATATATCACGACAGGCGAATATCCATTCCGGGAGGATATTCAGAGTATGGTATGGGAAGTTATAAAGTTATAGATAGCTATGACATATCTAAAAAATTTGGTTTAAAACAAGGGCTAATATCAACAGGCGATTCTTTTGATTTATCAGATGAAGATATGAGAATTATGACAGATAATAATGTAGATATAAAAGAGATGGAAGCTGCTGCTGTAGCATGGGTATGTTCTTTGCACAATACTGATTTTACAGCGATAAAGGCTGTTACAGATTTTGTGGATTTACCCGAGACAACAAGTGAATTATTTCTTAAAAATATGGAATTAGCTGCGGGTAATTTAAGGAACAAAATCGTAGATATTATTGAGTATTTGCTATGATATCTAAATGAAACGGGTAAATCTTAAATTACAATATTTTTCTGTATATCTTTAAACAGTTCCTTGATACAAGTTATGTTTAAACAAAATGCAGGAACTTGCTTTTTATACTTCAAATAATCGTCTCCAAATTTCTTGATAGCTTCCGGCTCTTCAATAACTCTAATCAATACAAGCATCAATATAATTTCTATGGGTACAATTATCAAAACAAATGAAGGCGACCCTACCATTAATGCAAAAGCCAAAGGAAAAAGCATAAGTCCTAAATGCATAGGGTGGCGCATAAATTTATAAATTCCATCTTTTACAAGAACATTAGTTTCCAAACGCTTCAATTCACCTTTTCTACCGTATTTGGCCAAAGTTCTTCCGGTATTTCTACTAATTCTCAGCACTAAATTCAAAAGAAAAACTCCAAGCGCAAAACTTAAAACATGAAAAATCAATGATTTGTGAATTTCAGTAAATAGCAGACTATCCAAATAATAACCTCCGGCAATACCACCGAAAATCATTATAATCCACATAGCAAGTCTAAATATCATAATGATAATTTTCTATTCAATATCGTATTCATCTTTATTTAACTCCGTCAACTCATCCATCTTCATAAGGATATCCATGGTATATTTGGCTTCTTCCTCATCCACAATGCTGATTGCTGAACCTACATGCACCATCACGTAGTCTCCTATTTTGGCTTCGGGAACCATCACAAGATTCACTTCTTTTATGATGCCATTGAATGTTACTTTTGCTATCCTAAATACATCATCCAATTGGTCATCTATACTTATTATTTTTCCCGGTATTGCTAAACACATTTTTTATTAATTTAATAAAATACTAAAATCTATTATTAGCGGCTGCAAGAAAACGGCTTATTAAACTCTCAACTCTTTCAACCACTCATACCAATTACGCATACCCTCACCTGTTATTGCAGAAACCTCAAAAAATATCAACTTTGGATTTACTTTTCTCGCATAATCCTTTGCTTTCTCTACATCAAAATTGAGGTATGGAAGTAAGTCTATTTTGTTTATTATACATACATCAGATCCTTCAAACATATCCGGATATTTTATCGGTTTATCATCTCCTTCTGTTGTGCTAATTATTACTACTCTATAATCTTCTCCGAGATTGAATTTTGATGGACAGACCAAATTGCCAACATTTTCTACCATTAAAATTGATTTTGGTGCAGGATTCAGATTTTTCACCGCCTCATAAACCATATCGCTTTCCAGATGGCACAGTGCTCCGGTATTAATCTGCACAACAGGTATTCCGAGAGAATCTATTCTATCTGCATCATTCATCGTTTGTTGGTCTCCTTCTATCACATAAAAATTGATTTCTTCTTTGAGATCAGTCAATGTTTTTTCCAAAATACTGGTTTTACCCGATCCCGGAGAGCTTACCAAATTTAGAACTACAATCTCTTTAGCATCAAAATAACCTCTATTCCTCGCCGCACCTACATCATTGAATTGCATAATATCTTTTCCTAAATCTATAACCCTGCCTTCATTGTCAGTATGGCTGTGGTCGTGAGGATGACTATGGTGATGGTCGTGATGCTCATGGTGAGAATGTGTCTGTTGCTCACTAGGTTTACTGATTATTATCGTGTTTGGAGTATGAGTATCGCACATAATATTTTATTTATTATCAATTGTTATTGCTTTTATCCTTAATTCCTTTCCCTGAAATATATCTTTCAAATAGCTATTGCATTGCGGACAAGAATCATACAAATTTTCAATATCATATATCAAACCACAATCAGCACATTTGGCCTTTCCGCTTGGGTTGATAATAATCCTTTTGGCATTTGCCAACATCGTATTTTTTACTGCAACAGGCCATGCAAAATCCAATGCTTCAATTTCCACTCCTGACAATTTACCAATTTCCAGTTCAATAGATTCAATAACATTACCTCCTCCTTTTATGGCTTCTTTTTCTGCCAATTCCACTATTCCCATTGCTATTGATAGCTCGTGCATATCGAGTTAAATTTGTACAATGCAATATTAACAAAAATAAATCAGTAAATATAATACTATTCAATTTTTATATTTGCTTGGGATATTTATACCAAATTTAAATAGTGCCAGCTCGAAAATAGGCAATTTTTTCCTCTATAATATTAGCACGCTAAAATATTATACCCAAATAAATTTGGGGGCTATTCTCATGCTAAATTCTTAGTATGTTTGGCACTTCAAAAAAGAAATAAGTTGTAAAATTTAAAATTATTAAGATTTGCTGCTACATTTATAAAAATATTTCGTTACTTTACTGACTCTCTGTTCTTTCTCAATTTTTAAAACCCGAACTATGAATAAATCATTACTCCTTTCTGTGTTTTTGTTTTTTAATTTTTTTTCTATTTTTGGTCAAGACTTTACAAAATTAACCGATTACCATTCCTTTGATTTTTCCCTTGATGATGAAGTCGTGTTTGAACGTGACAGTCATTATTACCGTATAATCCCTAACAATTCAAATAGAATTGAAGTGTGGGAGTTTTTAGGTAATACAATGACCAAAATATATGAATCAAAAGCATTTTTATGTAAAGATGAATTTTTTGCTTGGAAGAGATACAAAGATTATCTCATGTTTTATGCAGAGGAAAAGTTCAGATTAGAAAATATTTTTACTGATAAAATTTCCGAAGAAATATTTGTAGATAAAGATACTTTGGATGAAGTATATCCAACCGAATACTCATTAAATAAAGGTGTTATAAAAATCAGAGATTATAAGACACTTGAACTTCATTATGATATTGATCATAAAGAATATGTTCCGCCGGTAAAAGAATATATCACTTTTAGGACAGCTGAATATTATTATTTTTGGCGTTCGGGGAAGCTGACTAGAAGACCTTATAATAATGAGGAAATTGAAATAATATCTTCAAACCTCACACTGGATTTATTCCAAACCCTTGAAAATAGGTTCTATTGTCAGGAATATGATGGAACATTGTTGATGATTGATGAAGCAGATTCAATCTACAGACGATATTATTTTGACACCTATATCGAACAAGTATTTCCAATTGACAGTAATAAATTAATTGCATATGGATATAATCCTTCTACTACAGGTTCGAACTATTTTTTTTCACTTGACAGGAGTAATTTGGTATTTGGTGATACATTGGCAAATGATTTAGAATTTGGAAATCTAAATTTTAGTTTTCAATATTATTATGACAATAAAATACTTTTTACTTCAATGGGTAGCAGTTGCTATGAATCGGTTTTAAATGTTTATGATTTCAAAAAGAAAAAATTATGCAAGGAAGAATGTCTCAGAGTTGATGGATATGCTTTGTCACACAAAGGCGACAGTATAGTATTTATTAGACAACGTTCACGATTTTATAATGATATATTTGCTCTGAATATGAAAGATATCACTTCAAAAAGAATAAATCTAAAGCCTTATGGAGAATCCGGTTTTGAACGCAATCCTTATGTCTTGCATTATAAAAATGACAGTTATCTCAGGGTAATTAATAAAACCAAAGGAAAAACTTACGCAAAATATAGCTTTAACCAGAATAAATTAGATTCTACAAACGCATATGTCTACAATGAAAACGGCATCGGTAAGGAAATGAAATTTAATGATGGTCTTGTATATTTTCCCGATAGCTCCGGTATAAAAATACTTGATAAATCAAAAGTTAACAAACTCAATATTCATAATTTTTCAAAGCCTTTAAAATCCAATTTAGTATTTAATAGGGGGATTTTTTATTATGTACAGTTACACGACTTTAGAGCGAAAATCTTTGATTTAATAAAATACGATCCCAAAACAAATCTCGAAACAAAATTGATTGAAGAGTTTCGAACCAGCAATGTCCAAAAGGCAAAAATAAGAATCAAAGAAAACTTTCTAATCATTGAGATTAACGATTTTCCAATTGATATGGGAAAAGATTATGAAGATTGGAAAATTTTTGATTTAGAAAAAAGAAAAATGCTCAATGCGGATGTGCAACAAATTGAATTGATAGATAATATCTTTTTTAAAAATACTGATTATTACTATAC
>JALVAD010000387.1 GCA_027011385.1 Saprospiraceae bacterium
CATAAAAAACAATCTAATGAAAATCAATTCAAACACAAAGATATCGGAAATAATAAAAGAAAATGAAGGAGCGATAGATACTATAGCAACTATCAATAAGCATTTTAAAAAACTAAATAATCCAATTCTAAGAAAAGTTCTAGCTCCTAGGGTGACAATCGCAGATGCTGCAAAAATCGGTGGAGTTTCAGTTGAACTGTTACTGGATAGACTATCCTCTATTGGATTTGAAATAGCTGAAATCTCAAGTAATGAGTCACAGTATGGCTCATCTCAAAATGTGAACCATTTCGAAGAAAAAGATATTATAGAATTTGATGCTAGACCTGAACTTGAAAAGGGAGTAGATCCTTTTAAATCAATAATGAGAGAATTGAAATCTTTGCCTGATGGAAAAATATTGAAAATAATAAATACTTTTGAGCCGCTTCCATTAATCAAGATTCTGTCTGAAAAAGGTTACGCTTACAAAGTTGAAAGAGAAAATGATCTCGTTTATACATATTTTACTAAGATAAATGGTGAAGCCCCTTCAAATGATTTACCACAAGAAGTAATTGAAGACGATCCTGAATTATTTAATAGTCTTGAGAAGCGATTTAAAGATAAAATCAAGGAAATAGATGTACGACAGCTTGAAATGCCACTTCCCATGGTTACCATCTTACAAGAGATAGAAACCTTAAATCCGGAAGAAGCTCTATATGTTCATCATAAGAGAATACCACAATTTCTACTCTCTGAACTAGAACAAAGAGGATACAATCTAGTGGGTAAGAAAATAGATGAGGCTAATACAAAATTAATAATTTTTAAAAAATGATAGGAATAAGTACAGAAAGGTCTCCTTCTACGAAGGTTGTTGCTCCGCATTTCATAGCAGCTGCAGTTGCATTATTTTTATTGTCGGTTTTAACACTCTTATCCGCCAATGATTTTATAGGCAGCTTTCACACACAGCATATTTTGACAATTGTGCATATTGCAGCTTTGAGTTGGGGCACTATGATTATCATAGGCTCACTATATCAATTAATCCCTGTAGTTTTTGAGACCAAACTTTATAGTGAGAGATTGGCTATTTTTAATTTTTGGCTGTTTGTAATAAGCATTTCCCTGTTTGCTTATTCATTTTGGGCATCAAAGTTATTAGATTTAATGCCCTATTCTTCAAGTATGATTTTCGTTTCTGTATGGCTATTTACTATAAATATAATATTGTCATACAAAAGAGCTAATAAAAAAGACTTAAGTGCAAAATTCATTATAACAGCGATATTTTGGTTAATGATGACAAGCCTTTTTGGATTATTATTGGCATTCAATTACAAATATGGATTTTTGGATAATACCAATTACAGGTATTTAAAAATACATGCACATTTTGGAATAGTAGGTTGGTTTCTGCAGTTGATTATGGGAGTTGGGACGACATTAGTTCCAATGTTTCTTGTTTCACATCAATTAGACAATAAGAAACTTGAAAGAGCATATTATTTGTTGAATACAGGTCTAGTTCTTTTGTATATCGATTGGCAGTTTCTGCAAACTTCATTTTTATTTTACCTTTATTGGGCGATTATTTCGCTTTCCGTCCTTCAATACAGCTCGTTTATATATGATTCTTACAAAAACAAGTTGAGAAAACTTGACATTGGTATGAAGCATACGATGTTGGCTTTTGTTTTAATAGCATTACCTTTGATTTTTTCCGCAATAATCGTGTTTATTCCTTATACACAATTTGCTTTTTTAAAAAATATAATAGTATTATACGGTGTTTCAATTTTTCTTGGCTTCTTTACAAATATGATTTTCGGTCAAACCTATAAAACGATTCCTTTTATCATATGGTTGAATAGGTATCAAAAATATGTAGGCAAGGCAAAAACACCTTTTCCAAGAGAATTGTACAACGAGAAAATAGCTGACATCCAATTTTATTCCTATAATATTATGCTATTGACATTCATTGTGGGGATACTATTCAATATGTTAATTTTAGTTCAAATAGGAGCAGCATTGTTAGTATTTACCGCTTTACTATATAATATAAATATG
>JALVAD010000388.1 GCA_027011385.1 Saprospiraceae bacterium
TATAAATGCAGGATATGTGTTTTATAATAGCAATAAAGAAAAAATAGAAAAACAAATTTTAGAATTATATTCTCAGTGGAAAAACAAAGGGAAAATAGATTTTTCATACAACGAAAATGAAATTAAAAAATACACTTGGGAGAATAGAACAAAACAATTGATGGATTTAATTCTTAATCCAAATTCAAATGATGAATAAAGTCAATATTATATGTACCGAAAATATCAAGATTGAAAGATTGGTTTATATCATTGATTTTATCAATAATCACCCGTTAAAACCAAGCGATACAAACTTTGTATTGAATGATGTGCAAAGAACAAATCTGAATATTTTGTACTCCAAAAACAAAGAGGGGGAGATGCATTTTTTTGTTCCAGCTCAGAATTATTTTTTTACCGGTAAACCTAAAAGTATATTCTACGCTAACCAATATATCTTTGACGAAAATTCCCTTTATTCGGTAGAAAATAATATAAAAAAGAAAACTGCTTTTTACAAAAATGGCGAATATGGTTTTGATATTTTTGAAACTATTTTTTTTCATATAAGCAGGTATGAAGAGCTATATTGCAGTGAAGATCAATTGGATTTTCACAAGAGGATGAAGTCAAGTGAGCAATTGTTAGCCAAGAATAAAGTTCATCGTATTCCGGTCGTTGATTTATTGGTTTATTACTTCTTTAAGTCCTTGGAATTAGAGGTAAAAAAAATTAGAACTACCTATTCTCTAAGTCATGATATTGATATTATAAGAAAGTACAAAAGTACCTTTTCTTCATTCAAATCTGTTGCAAAAGTATTGCAAATGGGTTTGGGCTTAAGCGGTGCATACAGGATACTAAAGTCTATTGTCAAAAGCGGCAAAAACCCGCAAAATGATTCTTATTTCACTTACGATTGGTTGTTTGTCAATAGCCCTGAATTTGTTCATAAAACCGTTTATTTCGTTGCCGGTGGGGATAGAAAATACGATCTATTTGATAAGGATTATTTCAAAGAACTACCGGAAATAATAAAAAAAGCTAAAGATAAGTCATATAAAATCGGTTATCATCCGAGCTATGATGCATATAATAACAGAGGGTTATTTAAAGAAGAGTTTGATAAATTGAATAGGCTCAGTGGTAATGATATTATTGATATACGCACACATTACCTAAGGCTTGACTTGCAAAAGACATTTGAAATAATCGAACAATACGGTTTTAGTACTGATTCCACTTTGGGGTTTGCAGATGATATTGGTTTCAGATGTGGGACCGGGTTTGAGTATAATCCCTACAATTTTGCAGAGGAAAGGGCATGGAAATTTAAAGAAATACCATTGGTTTTTATGGATAGCTCTTTGAAGTACAATATTTGCAAAGATCAGGTAGATTGTTTTAAACAAAAAGCAAAGCGATTTTTTGAAAATAACCAATACGGGACTCATATAATGATAAATTTCCACAACTCCAGCTTTGATTATAGTTTGAAATTCAATAAGGGTTTGAAGGAATTTTATCTTCAGTTGATTTCTGAGTTATAATTTTAATTACATCCATTCCCGTTTGTCTGTTTCTATTTTGTAGAGAATATAATCCCTGATTTCTTCAGCTTGTTGTTTTTGTATATACCTGATTGTTTCGTTTCCTGCACCGCTAAATACAATCAGGTTTGCTAAGTTTTTTCGTATCTGTACTGGAGATTGTGTTATTTCAACTCCTTGCAATTTGTAGATAGTATAAAGAGAATATCTGTTGCCAAAAATACCGGAATCTATTTGTATAAGCTCCTTATTAATCCCAAATTTCATTTTCCTGTACTTAAGGATGCTTGTCAATATAAAATAACCAAGTAAAGCAGATAAAGCTATTAAAACTTCTTTTGTTTCATCATTAGTCATACCAAAACCCTGCTTTGCAAAGCCGAACAATGCGATGATACTGAAAGCATATATGATAAATATTATCATTATTCTTCTGAAAACATAATATTTATCACTTCTGAAATAAGCTATATTATTCAATGTATCATTAGAGAAGTAGAAGCTAAAAACTTTGTTGATATCTTTCCTTTTTATTCCGGGTATCAGGATTGACTTTCGTTGTTTAACAGCGATAGAAGAGGCCAATTTTATATGAAGCGTAAACAATCCAAGTGATCTTCTAAGCATATTATCAGACCATTTTACAACTTGCATCTTATTATCCATAACGGAAATTTCATTTCTATCAAATAGTCCATATTCAAGTTTGAATCCATTTGGGATTCTGTTGAGAACAAGATTATAGTATCGCAGTACATTACGGACAACAGACACAATAATCAAAAAGATTATTGCAAAAATCGAAAGGCTTACTAATAAATACAAGCTTAAATTCAATATATTCTCTTCCGTAACCTTTGTATATTTATCAATATTGACACCTATGTTTTTAAGTTGGTCAATTATCCAATACAATGAGAATAGTGCCAATAGTAAAGATTTGAGATGATTTTGGGTCAATCCGATTTTTACCAGGTCAAAAAAATCAAGGCGTATAATATTTTTGATCAAACTAATAGGAATCTCTTCATCGTTCTTTTTATCAGGAGAAGATTGAACCATTTTTCTATTAGCAAAAATATAATCTCTCAGCTCATTGCTGATATTTTTATTTAATGCGTGAAAGTCAAATTCTTTTTTGGATGTGCCGGCAGTATCGATTTCAAGACCTACCACATTAAATATCTGATGTATAATATTTTGTTTAAAATTGATGGATTGTATTCTGTCAAATGGAATAACTATCCTTTTTCTGCTAAACACACCCTTTTCTACCACCAAATCAGTCCCCTCAATATGAAATTTATATCTTAGAAAATCCACCAATGAATAGATAGCTAAAACAATAGAAAGAGCTATCAAACCGTATATTAGATAATCGGTATTTCCTTTTCTTCCTACAAAAAACGGAATCAAAAGTATCCAAAATTGCTTTATGACTTTAGCATAAATTCTGTAGAGAATCATAATAATCGCGACATAAGACTGCCTGGTAGGCACACTAAAATTGTTCATCAACTCCATCACTCCACTTCCTCTTGAATTCTTTTGGTAATAAAGTCCTTTAATTGTTCTGCCTTTGTTAAACTCAATCCCGGTACACTTAAATCACTGGAATGACCTCCGGCAGTGTATAATTTCAATTTTGATAGTCTGAACAATCTTTCTATCGGTCCTTGTATGACCTCGCTGTGTTGTACTCTTACAAACGGGATACTCGTCTCACTCCTCCACAGTAATCCTGTTTTGTAAATGATGTCATACTGTCTGAGTTTGTATTTTTTCTTTTTAAATCCAAGATAAGCGATGAGAATATTGCTCAAAATAAAAATAACTAAGGCAATGAAAATAATCGTCCAGATTAAATCAGGAATTTTTGATGATTTATTCATATAAAAGAGTACAAAAGCAGCTGTTACTAAAGTTGAAAGTATAATAGCTTTTAACAGAATAACCGTCCTGTAATTCTTTTCCAAAGGGACAAAACTATCAGAACTCAGTTTTGGCAATTCACTAATATTGATTTCTATATTTTCAAACATAATTCACCGTTTATACCAATTTAACTCTAAAATGATGCATATATTACATTTCCATTTTTCAATAATTTATTTTTCGTTCTGCAATATTTTCAATAGTTTTTTCGGATCTTGTCGATTATCCCAAAATGCAGTAATTATTATTTGTTTATCAGTAACTTTATAAAAAATACTAAAGTTTCCTAAAGAAGCCACTCTCACATCTTTAAAATCTGTTAATTTATATATAAAAGGGCTTTCTGAAATTTGTAAAGTTCTTTCCGTAACTAATCTCAAAAGTTTTTTAGAATAGTTTACGGACTTGTTTCTTTTTACCCAATATTCCAAAATCCCTACGAACTGAAGGTCAGCAGTTCGAGTCTAAACTATATTGCGTTTAGCCATTCAAGATTTCGTTTATTAATAGCGTCTTGTGAAATGAGCTTCCCCGTTTTTATGTCGTTTTCACTCATTTCTAACATTGTTTTTTGTTCGTAAGTCAATTTCACGATTTCTGATTCGGATTTACTTAAGGAAATTAGTTTATCAAGTGTTTCCAAAAAATCTTTATTATTAATCGAAAGGATTTTGTCAATTAATCCCGTTCTTATTTTATTGATTGTTGCCATTTTATAACTATTTTATATTGCAAATATCTGAAAATTAATTGATTTTTCCTAATGTTGCACATCTATATTATGAACGAAATAAATTTTTAAATTATTCCATATTTTAAAAATAATAAGTAGTTCATCTTTTAAGTACATCTATTTATTAGGTAGAGTATCAGTACTTAATACCGCTTTGGCTGATTTAACAGAATTCAAAAAATTAGCCCAAAAATCCAAATTAAATTGATAGCTCTTATTTTTTATTAATACCTCGTGTTCTGTCATCATTTCTTTATCATCAGGATGAAATTTTCTCTTTACTGAATCAGGATCGTGTTCTGTATAAAACTCCGGATGAAACTGTACACCAATTACATTTTTATACTTTTTATTGATTAAAGCTTCGATGACTTTACCGTCTATGGAAGTTGCTGCTACAACTATATTTCGACCGAGTTTATGCACAGCTTGATGGTGGCTGCTTACTACTAAGGGATTAAAGCTACCAACTAATTTTAATTTTTCCTTTAGGTTTTGATCAGTAAATACTACGTGATGAAAGCTGTGATTGTCTATCTCTTTTTCCGGATAAAGATTCTTATTGTAATTGCGATGCATTCTGTCCATACCCAATGCAATCACATCCTCGACATAATTAAGTTCATAGATATCAGATGGAATATCCTGATACATATCGCCACCGGCTGCTACATTCATCGTCTGCATACCCAGGCATATACCAAGTATCGGGTAATCAGGTTTTTCTTCCAAAAAATTTTGAAAAGCAGTATTTTGCCTGCCACCAAGCAGATGAAAAAGAAAACTCAGTTCAAAAAGATGACGGTTTGGGGTGTTGATTCCAACCGTAAGTTCTGTCTTTTGCCCGTAATAAACCGGAGGAATATCCCATCCACCAAGAAATATTATCGCATCGGATTGTTGAAAAATATCGTAGAATTCATCGGTACAAGAATTCCTGAAATAAATATTGTTTATATCCAAATCCCCATATACTTCACGAAATTTTACACACTTTATATCATTTTGTTCAACATAATCCCTGGCTTCACTATACTTAACTTCACTTTTAGTGTAAAAGACAGCCAAATACTCAATATTATCCCCTTTGATAATACCGTGTTTAGTCATATAAACAATGGATTTTAGATAAAAAACACCCGGATTGACTAAAACGATTGTAGTTTTATCACTCGGTTGAGTAGACTTAAAATCAGGAGTAGAATTTGAAGTTCCTAAAACCAAAAAGAATACGAATAATACCAATATTTTTTTCATAAATAAAAATTATCTTTTTTAACTATTGCTCAAACTAAGGATATATGCTAAGCCCTAGCTTTGTAGCTTGATCCTAAAATATGTCAGCAAATATACTAAAAATAGGTAGAAATATTGCTACGGCTCACTTCATTTTGCATATTCAAAGCTTTTGACCAGAGAATTGTTCGACATATAGGGTTTGAGAAGGAAAAGCAAAACTTATTCCCAAATGTTCTGCCAACTCCATAATTTGAAATGTTATTTCCTCTTTTAGTCTTAATTCTTCCTTGTATTCATTTGTTTGAAGATAAACTCTAAAAAGTACGTTTATAGAATAATCTCCCAAATTGGATAAAAATATATATTTATCTTCAGATACTTTAGGGTGTTTGTCCGCAAGAATCCTTAGCCCTTTGATGAAAGCTTGCAAAGATTCTCTAGATGTTTCATAAGTAACTCCAAGATTTGTCTCAAATATTCTAAAAACTCTTAGTCCTTTATTCTTTAGTGCTTTGTTTGATATGATTCCGTTTGGAATAGAGATGATAGAAGTATCCAGTTGCTTAATTCTTGTAGATCTAAAGCCTACTTCTACCACTGTTCCTGCCATATCATCGATTTCTATCCAATCCTCCACTTGAAATGGTTGATCAATGAAAATCATCAAAGAACCTATAAAATTTCTGACGGTATCTTGAGCAGCTAAAGCTAACGCAAGTCCTCCAATGGATATACCGGCAATTAGTGCTGTCACATTTATATTTAGCAAAACCAAAACCCTCAAGACCGCGACTAAGATAATTAGCAATTTTACTATTTGTCTTACGATCGGTAATACTTGATCATCCATTTTGCTTTTAGTTGACTTTGCCAAATGGTTTAAAAATGCTAGTATTATATCAAAAATTTGATATGCTAAAAAGCTCAATAATACTATATCTATAATATCTAATGAAGTAATAAAAAATGCAGATAATCTTATAGGTAAATTTAGCAATGCAATACCGTATTTAATCAAATTAAACACCAAAATTAAACTTATTATTCTTGATAAATTTGAATACTTGAAAGGCAAGTTTAAATGGGTTTTGAAACTCTTATCCGCTATATAAATCAATACAGGTTTTAAAATCAGATTGAAAATGAAATACAATAATACAGCTAATATAAGTATCAAAACAAAAGCAACATATTGCCAGGAATGCAAACCTAAGATAGATCTATTCCCGAAAATAGAGAGATTTTCACGTAAAAAATCAGATCCGAATGGGAAAACCTCTTTGTACAGCTTATCAATACTTGTATAACAATTTGGGGAATAATACCAGTTTGTATCTATTTTTTCCAGATATATTTCAGGAAGTTTTTGTGGAAATATCATATATTTGTTCTTACCCGAAAGGCTGTCAATATAATTTTGGTTATCTGGAATTCTACTTACGGGCACAAAAAGCCCCATTCCATCAAAAACCTTTTTTAGTTTTATGGCATAATCCACAGATTTTGCACTATCAGGAACAAAAAAAGATTTGGAAGCCTGAACAGGATTATAATTCTTTTCGTTAAGATGATTCAGATGATTGGTTACACATTTGTATGGACTGTTAAGCATTTCTTGACTATACAAATAGCTATTAAAGACAGTAATTAACCCGAAAATCAGTAAAAATAATTGTTTGTTCATTAAATTCTTTTTTTCAAAATATTGATAACTTAATATTATATTTAACCACTAAATATTTGGCACTAAAAACTTTAACACTTCAAAATATCAAAATAATAAGTTAAATATTTTGTTATTTGGAAAATATATCTTTTCTTGTATTCTGTAAAAGTAATATTATGTTAAAAACTATTATAAATATACTCCTATTTTTTTTTAACCTTAATTCAAATATAGTTGCCCAAAGTGTTGCACATGTAAAAGCAGGATCACTTCTTGTGAATGTTCAAAACAATAAATTTTCTTTTAGGCCAGGAATAAACCTTGGGATTCAA
>JALVAD010000389.1 GCA_027011385.1 Saprospiraceae bacterium
ATATAAAAACCGTGCACGAGCAAATTTATGATATTTTTATGTGAAATTGGCAATGTTATTGTCAAAAAATGGTGAAATTATAATGTAATAATATATATTTACAGATTGAAAAAATATTAATGTGATTTTAAATTGACGTTTTATGTTGTTACAAACCATCGACTTTGTTATAATAATAGCTTTTTTTGTTTTATCGCTGTTGATAGGATTATATTCCTCAAAACAAGCCGGTAAAAGTTCAGCTGACTTTTTTCTTTCCGGTAGATCAATGCCTTGGTGGCTCTTAGGAACCTCGATGGTAGCAACGACTTTTTCCTGTGATACCCCTAATCTTGTTACAGATATAGTAAGGCAACACGGAGTCGCAGGAAACTGGGTTTGGTGGGCATTTTTATTGACAGGAGTTCTTACTGTATTCATTTTTGCTAAGTTGTGGAGCAGATCTAGAGTGATGACAGATTTGGAATTTTATGAATTGAGATATAGTGGAAAGATAGCAGCTTTTCTTAGAGGATTCAGAGCGATTTATCTCGGAGCATTATTCAATATACTTATAATGGCTAGTGTAACTTTAGCTCTTATCAAAATTGGAGCAGTAATGCTTGATTGGTCAGCTATAAAAACAGTAACGATCGCTGCAATCATTACAGTTATTTACAGTACTTTTGGTGGATTAAGAGGTATTATACTTACTGATTTTTTCCAATTTATCATTTCGATGATTGGAGCTGTAGGGGCTGCTATAATAGTTATTAAAATGCCTGAAATTGGTGGCTTGCATGGTTTGATGAGTAATAGTGCTCTTGAAGGCAAACTTGATCTTATTCCTGAAATAAGTATTGATAATTGGGATGCTGTTCTTGGATTGTTGATATTGCCTTTGCTAATACAATGGTGGAGTGTTTGGTATCCGGGTGCAGAACCGGGAGGAGGCGGATATATAGCCCAAAGGATTTTATCTGCAAAAAGTGAAAAAGATGCGGTAAAAGCAACCTTATTTTTCAATGTCGTTCATTATGCTCTTAGACCTTGGCCATGGATTTTAGTAGGTTTGGCATCATTGATTGTTTTCCCTGATTTAGAAAGTTTGAGACAACATTTTCCCAATATTGATCCTTCATTGATAAAGCACGATTTGGCTTATCCCGCAATGTTGAGTTTCCTCCCGGCTGGATTTATAGGGCTTGTAGTAGCAGCTTTGATTGCTGCATATATGTCAACAATCTCTACCCATTTGAATTGGGGATCATCATATCTGGTTAATGATTTTTTCAAAAGATTCATAAAAAAAGATGCCAGTGAGAAAGATATGGTAATGATGGGAAGGATATTTACAATATCTTTAATGGTTTTAGCTGTGATCTTAGCTTTAATGTTGAAAAATGCATTGCAGGCATTTAATATTATATTACAGATTGGAGCGGGAACAGGCTTATTGTATATTTTAAGGTGGTTTTGGTGGCGAATAAATGCTGTGACAGAGTTAGCGGCAATGATAATTTCATTTTTTGTGGCAATTTTTATTTCAATGATATATCCTGAGTATATTGCCAAATGGCTTAATCTTCCAGAATTGTCAGCTGCAAAACAACTTATTTTTGGTGTAGGGATTACGACGATAGGCTGGATGATAGTTGCATTTGTAAGTAAACCAACTAGCAAGGAAAAATTAAAATCTTTTTATAAGCAAGTAAGACCCGGAGGTCCCGGATGGACGGATATAGAAAATGAATTATTGGCTGAAGGAAAGTTGAAAGAAAAGGAAGTTTGGGATGTACCTGAAGCGATTAAAGCGATGATATATGCAAGTATTGGAGTATACGGTGCACTGTTCTCCTTCGCATATTTCTTATATGCAAATTATATGATGGGAATCGTGTTTGTTTCAGTTACAGTCTTAGCTTTCTATCTATTGTCTAGAAAATGGAAAGATTTAAGTTTTAAATAATAAATTTATAAGACACTATCCTAAAAAGTGTGTAAACATAAAATAGAAATAAATCTAAAAAACATTAAATCTATCATTAAAAATAGTCAAGAATTGACTTAAAATAA
>JALVAD010000390.1 GCA_027011385.1 Saprospiraceae bacterium
CTATTGATGGTGGTCTTAGTATTACAAAAAATGATGAATTAGACAATATAAATGCATTAGGAAACATCAATCCAAATACTATAGCTTCAAAATATACATCTTCATATTCGAAAGATTTGAAAATAGAATATAATAGAAAATTGTCAAATTGTAAAGTAAAAAATATTTGTCAAGTACTTTCAAGACCTAATGTGAAAAAATCCATACGTTCAAATGCAAACGGTTGTAAAAATGCTGATGAAATTTCATGTCCCAATTATGATTTAATTTCCGGAACTGTTTTTTATGATTTCAACCAAAATAAATTACTTGATAATAATGAGATAGGAATTTCAGGCAAAAAAATTCTGTTTAATCCTCCAAACAAAGAGTTCCTTTCAGATCAAAATGGTCACTTTTATCAACTGGGTGATACAGGTGTTGTTTATTCATTTTCGTTATTAGATGACCCTGATTGGATATTAACGACTGATTCATTTTCATATAATGTTTTGTTTATACCAGAAAGTCCAATTATTTCGAATAAAAATTTTGGAATAATCCCTTCATTTACAAAACACGAAGGACAAATAAACCTTTCTTCCAATCAAACCAGATGCAATACTGATGTTAAGTTTTTCCTTCACTTTCAGAATACTGGAACATTTAAAGAATCGGGGCAAATTGAATTGCATTATGATACAAGTTCAACTTTTATATCTGCAATACCTAAGCCCCATGTCATTGATGAAACAACTCACACTTTGCATTGGAATTTCAATAATTTACTTCCGTATCAATTTAAAGATATCAAGATATACCTCAAAATGCCTGATCAAAATTCAACTGGTGAAGGCATTAATTTCAATGCAAAAATGATAGGCGATTCTATGGGAATGCCAGTTATTTTAGGTGAATTTACATACTTCCAAATAATTCGTTGCTCCTATGACCCTAATGATAAACTAGTAAGTCCAGTTGGTAAAAACACAGAAAGCTTCACATTACGAGATGAAACATTGACATATACCATTCGTTTCCAAAATACAGGCAATGCAAAAGCTATTAATATCAAAATTTTAGATACTTTAGATACTAATCTTGATATGAATACTTTTCATGTAATAAATAGTAGCTTTCCAGTAAAAACTATCGTGGATGGTCATAATATAGAATTCCTTTTTAGACAGATATTGTTACCGGATAGCACATCTAATGAACCAGCAAGTCACGGTTTTATTACCTATGAAATAAAATCTAATAAGGGACTAAATGATTTTACTAAAATTGAAAATAAAGCATATATTGTTTTCGATTTTAACCCCGCTATTATTACTAATTCTACTATTAATACAATGGTTACTAAAATCCCACTTAGTATTGGTAGTAGAGAAGAAAAAATGAAATTATTAGTTTATCCCAATCCTGCATCTAATACAGTCTTCATTGACTTTAACAACACAAAAATATCAAATGCAAAAATAAGTATTTTAGACTATGCCGGAAAAGAACAGATTTCATTGCAAAAAATAGATACGAATAAAATGATTAGTCTTAATACAAAATCCCTAATCTCCGGTTTATATTTTATAAAAATAAAGCTTAAAGACAAGGTTATTTATCGGAGGCTTGTAATTGATTAGAACACAAAAAAACAAGTAAGATGATTCTTCAATTGAATCTATTTATTAATTAATGAAGAAAAAAATATGAAATTCAAACTCATTATACTACTTGCCATCATTTTCAACTCTAATTATGGTGTTAGCCAATCTTGCTTGCCTAATGGTATTATATTTTCTACACAACAAGAAATCAACGATTTTAAAATCAATTATCCAAACTGTAAAGAGATTATAGGGAATGTATCAATTCAAGAAACTACAAATAATGATATAATAAATCTTAATGGTTTATCGCAAATAGTCATCATTAATGGTAATTTAAACCTATCATTCAATTCTAAATTAACAGATCTATCCGGTTTAACCCAACTTAAAACTATAAGAGGGAACTTTATTATTTCAAACAATAGTGCATTGGAAAATTTTTCCGGCATTGATAAAATTAATTC
>JALVAD010000391.1 GCA_027011385.1 Saprospiraceae bacterium
AAACATAAAAGAGAATATATAAGAATTATTCCAACACCGTTAAAAACTGAAATTTTAAAAGATCCTTTAGATTTAAAACAAAGTAAATTATTAGGAACACCTTTTATACCCAAAGAAGTAAAATATCCAAAAGACAATTCTGGTAATTATATGTTACATTTAATTCAATTAAATTTTGAAGAGATTCCAAATTTAAAAGGTTATCCTGAGAAAGGAATACTTCAATTATATTTTTCTCCTGACAATTGGTACAATCCAATAAAAGGAAATTATAAAGTTTTATTTTTTGACGAAGATCAATTAAATCAAGAACATTTGACTGATTTTTCTTTTATTAATAAGTTACAATATGAATATACTCCTATTTATCGGATTCATAAATTAGATTTTGAAAAAGCTTTTGATTATGGCAATTTTCATGATAGACAATTTGGACTTAAATTAGATAACAAAAGTCCTTATTCGTTTGTGGAGGAATTAAATGACAAAAATAAAGGAGATTGTCAACTTTTTTTTAGTGATAATGAACACAAAATAGGTGGCTATAGTGAATTTGTCCAAGATGACCCAAGAGAAATTGAGAATTCAGGTACTTATAATAGTGACAAACAATTATTACAGTTAAATATAGATAAATATATAGTTTTTGGGGATAATGGAATTGTACATTTACTTATAACCGAAAATAATTTCAATAATAAAGATTTTGGAAAAGCATATTTTCATTGGGATTGTGGTTAAATAAAGAATATAAATATAATCAGAAAAAAAACGCAGTAGAACAAGCGATATGACGCAATGGCAAATTTTCACTGAATTTCTAAGAAATTCTCCTAAAATTTAACATTGCTACTTGTTCAAAATGCTGACATTTAGAATATTTGCCACTCCGTATACGGCTAGACCCTTGTTTGGGATAGAAACAAAATATTTCGATTGAAGAAACTGAGTAATAAATGTAAATTTAGTTATATTGATTTTGATTATAGAACGTACAGCGTAGATGACAAAATATTCACTAAAACCGTAAAATGTACATATGATCCTTATGAAGCAAAATTTCAATACGCACCTTACTCTACTCCTATTTACATTAGTGATACATTTAAGTTGCTGTAGAACTAATGACATCATTGATTGTGATATAATTGGTAAAATGCAGGTAAATGATCAACTTTACAGGAGTGACATGAGAGCTAATCCAATTGCTTTTTTGGTAGATTCTATGTCAAAACATGATACTGCATTGTATGACCAATATTTTGATAAAGCCATACATATTTTGGAAGACAGAGGAAATCTTTTAAACGGTCAATCAAAAAGACCTTTTTGGAATTCTAAACAACAAAAAATTGCAGATTCACTATTTCATATCCAAATTGATATTGATAAAGAAAATTCACGGACTATCTCAAACTGGCTAGAAAACATAGAGAATAACAGAATTGACACTTTACCATGTTTTGGTGATCTTTTTATGATACTTGCTCATACACGTAAAGATAGGGCAGAAGAGACATTAGAATTGATTGAATCTAAGAAGGAATATATCCATACGATCTCTTATAACTACATAACTCGAATATTGAAATTGAAAGCGAAAGAGTAAAACTCAAGTGTGACAACAATCCCAACACTGGCTGTGATCTTAATGGAGTACCAATCCTATTGAGTATTTAAAATATAAAATGGAACAGACAAATTTACGGAATTCCTGCAGAAACATTAAATAAAGAATATGAATTAGCCAAGTGAAGAAACTTAATATAATGATTTTTCAATAAATGTGAAAAATTTCAAATTTTCAAGAGGTAGTTATAACATCTAAATAAACAAAAATGATAAACAGTCCTTCCGACAATTTGACTTTATCTCGAGATTCTTTGGAAAATGAGAAATAAAAATATAAATTTGTTCTACTAGCGACATGAAAAACACATAATAAATGAATTTGTATTCAGTTTATTTTTTTGTAGCTCAAGAAAAAAATGACGATATTTCCCCAGAAACCGTAGAGTTCTGGGATGTTGTTATGAAAGGAATTAATA
>JALVAD010000392.1 GCA_027011385.1 Saprospiraceae bacterium
TTTTTGTAATCCTTTGTTTATGCAACGACTTAACCAATTGGCGATAAAAATCCCAAAAAATATTATCAATATTTTCAGCTTTGAATTTATTGTAAATATATTCTTCCCTGGGATCAATGTTTACAGGTTTGCCTTTAAATACAGGATGATTAATACCCGGAATACGTTTATATCCTATACCTTTTGATTTTGCTTCTTTTTTATCATTTGCAAATTTCTTTGCTGCAAGATATGCTATTTCTTCAATATCGATGTTAGTAGATTTTTTTCCCGGATCTTCAATTTTTATATCTTTAAAAGCATTTAGAATATATTCTATCCCTTCAAATCCATTACCTCCGTGCGCCAAACCTGTATTTGTCAAGAATCCAATAAAAGCCGTGGAAATATTATTTCTAGCACTTACACTTTCTTTTGCACCTTTAGCACTAATAGTGCCGGGTCCATTTGTCAAAGTAATACCGAGCAATGTAGAGAATTCTTTTAAATTAGTTTCCTCAGGATTAGCATTGAAAATAGCTCTAAAAGCCGTTTCGGTAAAAGAAGAATCTAGTAATTCAGGTCTTTTTCTGCTAATAATATCGGACACATACTTGTTTTCATCGATTTTAACCGTAGATAATATTACTGTCTTTGCTACAATACTAAAATAACTAAAAACATTTTCCAAAGTATCTTTGGTTATTTTTTTCTTTACTAAGGGTAGAAAATAAAGATGAAAAATAAAACCTGAAACTATAAAATTATCACTATCCTCTATTTTGAAATTATCAATTAAGTATAAAACAAGCTGCAATGCATTACTTCTATTACTTTCTTTTTTTAGTTTTGAATATAGAAATCCCGTAACTTTTGATTTACCAGTATTCAACTTGAACATATCCTGAATATCTTTTTCTTTTTTACTCCAATCAATCTTTTTTGATAAATCTCTAATATTAAATCCTACATATACAGAAAGTATTTTTTGTATAAACTCCCTTGAAGATTTGAATTCATCCCTATCTCCCATCAATGCCAGTGGTGCCATCAGTGCTTCATTTGGTGTAGCTCCGTTTTTTTTAGCTTGTTTTATCAAATCAAAAAATTGCATTGGTACTGAAGAGAGATAATTTAAAACAAAACTTATCAGTGGAATATCTTTATTATCAGGAAGCAATTTGGAAAGAGAAAAATAAATATTCTCTTCATAAGAATAACTTGCTAACTCAGTAACGCCCTTGCCATGCAATTCACCTACTTGAGTTTTTGCATTCATAGTAGATGCACCGGAAGCATTGCGCATATTTTGTCTCAAATATACGGCACCCAGTTGTTTATTTACATATTCTATCTCTTTGTCATAAGGAGACAATGCTTTCACCACATCAATTTTCAATTCATCGGATAAATCCAAACCAAAATCATTAGCAAACCAGGGTTTCAATTCCAGATTTCCCATCGATTTAAAATCAGGCTTCATTCCTAATTTGTCAAATACAGCTTTTAATGCGATTGGTATATGCTGAATCGAATTCACGTGTACACCTCTTTTTCCAACTCTAGCAGGATTTTCAGGGTCAAACCTTTCAACTCCAAAATATTCTTCAAACCATTTTTCCTTGCTGGCAGCATCGTCATTACTTCCGGCTAAAGCTCCCGCATGTCCAACAGCACGTGTCAGTTTTGCTTTCCAATGACCGGTAACACAAGCAATGATAGGCTTATCAAACTGCATTTCTCCATTTTCTATCATATCAATTGCTATTTTTTCATAAAAACCTCCCGGTTCTATATACAAAACCACTGCTTTAGTACGTGGATCATTTTGAGCAGCATACAAAAATTCGGCAACAGGATATTGAATAATAGTATCTTTCCCCGAACTTACAATTGTTGTTGTTCCAAATCCTTGGGTCTTCATATATTCAGTGATGGTTGTACTAAAATTACCCGAATTGCTATGTACCGCAATCGACCCTTTGACCAACAATTCATCAGGTTTGTCTCCTCCCAAGCCACCTCCAATACGCACGTGATTCCAAGCATCAGCAACACCGAGGGAATTGGCTCCAAAAACATCAATGCTATTTGCCTGTGCTATTGCCCTTATAGAAATTTGGTCTTTCACACTTAGCTTTTCTGTAACAATTACAATTTTTTCAAGTTTTTTATTGTAATGGATCAATTCGGCAACAGCATGATATACAGCAGTTGGGGGCAGATAAATCACTCCTGTGTTAAAATCATGTACTTTTATAGCATCTGCAAGCCTACTATAAACAGGAATTTCTCCTATTTCCGTTTTCATCACTCCCGGTCGCCCATATTGTACTCCCGCGACAACATTACCACCACTATAAACATGAGATATAGGTGTAACTTTCCTACTCTCATTACCGAGAATGTTCATCACTAAAACCTTATCGTTCTTCGAAGCAATCTCTTCAAGGCTGTTAACTCCAACATAACACTTGAATTGTTTTAATTTATCAACTACCATGATTATTATTTAGTTTGATTTAATAGTTTTAATTTCGGTTTTCGGTTGTCAGTTTTCAGTTAATTAAGTTTTCCAATTTTTTGAAACATATTCAACTAACCCCCCATCCAATCATCCACATTCACCGCATATTGTATCACTTCTATCATCGAACTATCATAACCAAAGAATTTATATGGTATCTCCAAACTTTCAAGTATATTTTTTGCATAGGCGAAACCCTGAATCAAGTTCGGTCCACCACGTCCGGCTACTACATATAATTCTTTTCTTTCGTGCTTTGCAAAATAATCCCGCAATGCATCAAACATCGCCTTAAAAGTGACAAAAATATCAGTATTATTGGCTTTGCCTCCTATAATCAAAAGGACATTGCTTTGTTCGAGCCAGTATTCATAAACAATTCTTGCAATGTGGTACATTTTTTCATAAGGAGGATTGCCTCCAAAATCACTGGAAATAGTGGTTTTCTCCGATAATATCTCCGTAGCAGCACTATTTGCACCTCCTCCAAACATAAAAGAAGTTATAGTTCCTTCCGGATTGATTACCGCAACATCACTTTGCCCTTGATATGTACGCAATTGATTAACTTCGATTTCAAATTCAGATAGATTGGTTTCAAAAATTTCTGCAGGCAAATCAAGTCTGTCTGCAAGTGGATTATCAATATCCAACATCCCTTTAAAATCACACCCGACTGCATTCAACCTTTTTCCCACACGCTCCATTCGGATAGGGTTTAATTCTATCATCGTAAACCCGTAATCATTGTATAGTTCCCACAATTTTGGCAAATGTCTTACCAAAGCACTAACCATTTCCTGAGGTGCATTCAATTTGGCAAGTGCATCAATGATATGGTAATTTTTCAATCCCGTCAATATATCAAATGAACCTTCAACTATCCTGTCCGGTGGTAAATCCTCGATATCAACTCCTCCATCTATTGAAAGAACAAAATTTACTCTTCTTGTAATAGTTGAGACATTGAGATTGAAATACACTTCAAATTCTGAAGGTATAAACTCTTCAAAAGTTACACCATTTGCAACTACTTTTTCATTGTGAAAGCTGTGTTCTACAAAATACAGATTTCGTTTTGCATCCATTGCTTCATGGACTGAACTGACAATTTTAACTAATCCCGCTTTGCCTTTTTTGCCGACTCCACCATAGAATATCGGTTTAATAACGAGTTTTCCTCTTTTTTCTAATAATTTTTCTATTTCTTCATAAGTTGCATCGGAATTTAAAACTTCTGGTACTGGGAAACCTGCAAGCTTAAGGATAGAACCACCATAACGCATACCTGTAATACGCATAATAATTATTTTGAAAGGATTAATTATTTAGTGTTTGCATGAACACAAATAATTTTAAGTGTTTTATTGCAGACACTATATAAGACTAACTATCAAAAAAATAGGTTTGAAAGCTAATTCTTAATTTTTGTTCATAACAAAGATATTTTATTATCTCAATATATCCAAAAAAAATAAAATTATTTTACTAAATCACAGTAATATCTCCTGCAAAACACTTTCCACACCTTATTAAGTTCTATAAAGGGGATTCTTTCTTGCAAAATTTAAAAAATATCGTATATTGGTTTTTTTGAACTAAATAATTACACTAATTTTAGCAAATAATACTATCTTTGAAATCTTAACAAGTTGATTATAAAACAGCAATCTCGTGAACCTTAATTGATAAGTTTTAAAAATGAGAAAATATGAAATTCAATTTATTACTTTTCGCTCTTTCCATATTATTAAAATGGTCTGCAAAAACAAACAGCAAATTTAAATGGTATATACGCAAAAGTAAAGTACGGATATTGATCAAAACAGCTGATGATAAATTTGCAAGGTTGTATATTTTTAATAAAGGTAAAATATCTTCACGTTCTGGAATTACCAATAAATATGATGTGGCTCTTATTTGGAAAAATGCAAATATTGGTTTTAAATGTATGCAGAATAAAGAAAAAGATGCCTCATTTAATGCCGCAGCTAATGGTAATCTAAAAATTGATGGCTTCAGCACTTATGCACTTTGGTTTGAAAATGGAATGAAATTGATAAATTAAAAAAATAATTATATGACAAAGATATCTGGAGGACACTTAGTTGGAAAATATTTAAAAGAGAATCTGAAAATTGATACAATTTTCACTTTATCTGGAGGACATATTGAGAATATTCTTGATTCATTTTCTAAATATAAAATACGTGCAATTGATGTACGTCATGAGCAGGCAGCTGCAATGATGGCTCATGCATGGTCAATATATACGGATACTCCAGGTGTTTGCCTTGTTACGGCAGGGCCGGGCTTTACTAATGCGGTAACAGGTATTGCAAATGCTTATCTTGATAATGCTCCTTTAGTTGTATTAAGCGGCAGACATCCTCTACGCGATGATCTTACAGGTGCACTTCAAGAGTTGGATCAAATTTCAATTGTAAAGCCTATTACTAAATGGGCACAAACCTGTTATGATATTAGTAGAATACCGGAATATCTCTCTATTGCTTTTCGTGAGGCTGTTTCAGGCAAACCGGGACCGGTATTTCTCGAATTACCACCGGATATTTTAAATATAAGTATTGAAGAAAGTGAGGTAGTTATGCCACAGGCTGTTCATCGTAAGATTGTTATTTCCCCTGTTGCAACAGATCTCGAAAAAGCGGCTGAGTTTATCAATAAAGCCAAGCAACCTCTTTTTATAGGAGGAAGTGGTTGTGGATTTAGTAACGCACAAACAGCACTTAAAGAATTTATAGATAAAACAAAAATTCCTTTTATATTGATGAATAATGGCAGAGGAACACTGCCTGATAATCATCCTCAAAGTATAAGTGACGGTTGTTTTACCGGAGTAATGACCGCTCTGCCTCAAGCTGATGTTATAATTGCAGCAGGAATTCGATTTAATTGGGTTTTGGAATCAGGCAAAATTTTTCCTGATGCAAAAGTAATCCGCATTGATATTAACCCTAGCGAAATAGATCGTAACAGAAGTTCTCAAGTTGGATTATCAGGAGATGTAGGAGAAGTAATTTCAAAACTTACTCCCCTTGTAAGAGAACAGAATCATTCAGAATGGGAAGAAAAAGTAAGAAAAGCTTATACTGCTTTTATTGCAACAGAGTTGGAGCAAAGAAGTAAACCAGCATTTCCGATTCATCCAAATAGATTAGTAGCAAAGATTCAGGAATTCTTTGGCCCGGAAACTTATTATATTGCTGATGGTGGTGACACTAGTTATTTTGGTATGTGCGGTTTTAATTCTAATTTTAAATCAGGAGTTATAGGTCCTGCCGGGTCTCTCCTCGGGTGTCTTGGCACAGGAATCCCATTTGCTATGGCAGCTAAAATTGCAAATCCGGATAAACAAGTTGTGTTGCTTAACGGGGATGGCTCTTTTGGATTTAATGCAATGGAATTTGACACAATGGTAAGATTAAATATTCCTGTTATTTGCATTATAAATAATGATAATGCATGGGGCATGATAAAACACTCACAAGGAATGAGTATCGGATACGATAATTTAGCCTGTTCAGAGCTTGGTGAAAGGCGCTATGAAAAAATGGTTGAAGGATTAGGTGGGTACGGAGAATTTGTTACAAAAGATGAGGATATTATACCTGCTCTTCAACGTGCCGTTGATTCAAAAAAACCGGCATGTATAAATGTATTGACTGATAATTCAGTAACGAGTCCGGCAACAATTCAGTTTTATCAAAATTTAACCGATTTTTAGGGAAGTAAAAGACAAGATTAAATGTAAGTTATTTATTAAAAGAATAAAAAATGAAAGCATTAGTAACAGGTGCAGGAGGTTTTATTGGCTCTCACTTAGCAAAGGAATTAATAAGAAAAGGATATTCTGTAAGAGGATTATTTTTACTTAAGGAAGAAACTCAATTATTGGAAAATATTGGACTAGAAATTTTTCGAGGGGATTTAACAAAACCTTCTACTATTAAGGGTATTACAGAAGATATAGACATTGTATTTCATCTAGCAGCAAGAACACTTGACTGGGGTACTATGCAACAGTTTAAAACTATTATGGTTGACGGAACTGAAAATATTCTAAAAGAATCTAGAAATAATATTAGTAAATTTATATACTTTTCATCTGTTGCAGCTTTGGGGCTTGGGCGTGATATAAAAGGATTTAAGGAAGATGCAAAAAGAGTTAAAACAAATATTCCCTATTGTGACACCAAAATTCTAGCAGAAGATTTAGTAAATAATTATTGCACAAAAAACAATATCCCATATACAATTATTCGTCCTTCAAATGTTATTGGTCCAGGTTCAATTTGGGTTAGGGACGTTCTTGATAAGTTTTTAAACAGTCGTGTTCCTTTAATCAATCACGGTAAAGCTCCGGGAGCATTTATTTATATCGACAATTTGATACACGGAACTTTGCTTGCAGCAGAATCGAAAAACAGTAACGGCAATACTTATCATTTTTGTGATCATTATTCTATTACTTGGAAAGAATATCTCCAAACCCTTGGTGGTTGGGTAGGGAAAAAGCCCTTTGGTAGTGTATCTTTTAAATTTGCTTGGTCTTTGGGTTGGCTTTTAGAAAAACTATATACTCCATTTAATAGACGTCCTCCTGTTACCCGTCTTGCAAGTAGCATTACTGGTAAAAATCTTGATGTTGATACTACACTTGCAGAAAAAGACCTTGGGTGGTCAAGTTTGGTTTCAGAAAATGAAGCTATGGACAGAATAAAAATATGGGTAAAACAAAAATATTAAAAAAAATATATTTAGTATATCCAAATATGAGAATTAGTATGGTGAATGATCCTGATTAAGTATTGAATTTCACATTTCTTTTTACAGATCGATATCATTGAATAAAAC
>JALVAD010000393.1 GCA_027011385.1 Saprospiraceae bacterium
ATAATGAATAATTAAAAAAGTATATGCTCATTTCATCTGTTTAAAATTTTTATTTCAAAAAATAATAAAAAATATTTATCAATCACAATCACTACAATATTTATCCTGTAATGAGTAATTCAAACCACCATTGCTATCTCCGGTAATTTTCGCAGATAAAGAAATAGTTCCGATATCAACTCCAACACATGCAGATTCAGGACAAAGACCGGCAGCTCCCAGACATTGTTCTCCACGCAAAGTCATTGACAATCCTGCACATCCATTGAAACTAAAATATTTAGTAGCTGTATTATACTGTGAATTAATGCCAATCATTGCTTCCGCATTGACATCTACACTTGTACAGGTTGTTTTTAAGGAGCCTTCGAAATATGCATGACCGTAAAGTTTAAGCCCCAGACCTATTAATGTGCCGCTATCTTCGAAACTCGTATAAAATCTTGCAGCCAATCCGACATCCACTCCTGCTTTGACGCTTACCAATACGAAATCATAATCAATAGGGTCGAAAAGATTGCGCTGAAAATATCCCGCTATCAAAAAACCGCTGATTTTTTTTTGAAATGCAGTAGGCAGACAACTAAAACCTCCCATATTTTTGTCAACAAGTCCCGCAGTTCCATCATAATCTCCCAATAACCCAAAAAGAGAAATTTCACCGAAATTCGGTACAGTAACGGTTCCTGTAGTCTTAAACACCCAACCGTTTACACCGGCAATGGTTTCAACGCCCCCTTTTAATCCTACTCCGCCAACGGTTTTATTTATTTCGCAATATCCGGTCAGTTCCGATTTGGGTAAATTATAACTAAATTCCATATCTCCAAACGGAGTATCTACTTTTTTGACACTTATTTCCTGTCCCGTAGCAGTAACAACTCCATTCACGGTAAACTTCATTTTTTTAGGGTTGTTGTCACTGATTCCTTTCATTCCCATAGGGTATCCCTCAAACCAAAATGTTGACCATTGTTTTTCAGACCCTGTTCCTGTAACGTGCATTTCTCCTATTACGTCTGAAAAATAATTCGAATCGCTAATTTGTATTTTTTCATTTTCCTTGATATCTACTTGTATTTTATCAGGAGTATGTGTTAGGACAACCTTGGTACTTGGAAATGCTCCGGGTTCTTCCACCGTTCCCGATGCTGTTAAAAGATGTTGGCTCAATTTTATATTATTTAGCCTTGTTTCCAGACCATTAGTGGTAAAATTTATAGGATTGGTTGCATTTAATCCAAAGCGAAGTTGCCCGTTTTCATTTTGAAATGAAATATTTGTAGCAATACTATTTACTTTGGGATAATTCAAAATAATATTTCCATGTATTTGGAACAATTGGCTTGTAACGTCCATAAGTGTATTTGCATCAGGTCGGAAATTAACAAGATCATATAATTTTATCAATTTTGAATTCAGCGGATATTGTGAATTACCGTCGCTTCTTAGTAAAATAAACGGGAAAGTGATTTTACTACCGGAATTCAATCCGGGCAAATCATCTAAGTAGGCGCAGTAATCGTATTGGGTATTTTTCTTTATATCGATTTGGTAAGCCATATTATCTCCTTGGACATTGACATAACTAAATCCTGCATCTTTTGAAACAATATTTAACTTTTTTATTCCTAAGAGCCTTACGTCTTCAAATTGAAATGTAGCCAAAGTACCATCCAGTTGATTTTCTTTGATTCTGAAATTTTTATATTTCAATTGGAATCCTTTTGCATCAATAAAACCTTTGTTCAATATCAAACCATCAGCATTGAATATCCAATTCGTACTTTTTAAACTCCATTTATCCAGTTTTATATCCAATTCTTTTGTTCCTTTGATTTGTGCAATATCATCTTTTCCTATTTTAATATCTCCAATATCCAATTTTATATCTTTAGGATAAATATTTTTAATATCTGAATGTAAAACAGAATTTAAAATAAGGGTTTTGTTTTCAATTCCGGATTTATTGCTTATGGCTTCAACATTGTGAAAACAGAACAAAGTATATTTCAAATTTTGACCATCCTTAGCTGCTACAGGGATTCTTTTTTGAGTACCGAGAGGATCTTTGTCGCTTTTATCAGCTGAAAAAGCACTTATTTCCATTTTTTTATCCTTTCCGACAATATAGATTTCCGGTAGTGCTATATTGTTTATATTAAAATATTGTTGTTTCAGTTTTACTTTCCCCCTGATAACTCCGAGATGAGAATTGGAAGTTTTGGGAGAAATTGCAATTCCTTTTTTATTGCTAAATACAGCTGTGATTTTTTTGACAAAAATATCAAGAGAATTTTTATCGGTCATTACAGGCAATTTTGAAGGTATTGCCTGAGGCAATGTATCTCCCGGAGCAATCTGACCGGCAGAAATCGTTATTTTCCCAAATTCCAATTCGGTATTTTTATCTATTTTAAATTGATTATTGCTATTGATGTTTATAAAACCGCCCGATATTTCCGCTTTTTTAGGTGATATGGATTTCAGGTCGCTTATATAGATTGGGAATCCCAAGAGATGAGTTATATCCATATCATCATAGATAGTAAGATGAAAATCATGGACAATACAATTGTTTGTATCCCGTGGTTCTTTGAGTATCACATCCCATTTATCTCCGATATATTGTGATTGAGCTTTTGCTGCAATATAAGTTTTTTTAAATAACCCTAAGGGGACATTTCGCTTATAATAATATCCTTTTGAATCGGATAGTACAGACAAAGTATCATCACTATTACTAAATAACAGATTAGAAAATTGACCATTTCCAACGGAAGAAGATTGTTTTTCTTTCACAATAGCATTGTCTACAGGAATATTATCACCTTTTCCTGCATAGATTTTGCCTTTTATGCAAGTGGCGGGAGATAAAGATACCTTCAGTATAGTTTTCTTTGTACTGAGAGGTATATTTACGGTTACAGATTGCGATTCGTAATTTTTAAGACCGGAAGGTACCGTTACTAAAATTTCATATTGTTCTGCTGCATTATCAAAACTAAAGTTAACAAGTCCAAAACCTTTTGTTGTTTTTTTTAGAGGACAATTTCCAAAAAAACAAGGAGAAGTAGAAACATCTTTGATTGCAACAAGTGCACCGTTAATTGGTTTTTTTGTGTTTTTATCCAAAACCTGAACTAAAAGACGTCTTTTTAACTTGAATAGTTTAAATGTTCCCAAATCCTGATTGCTTTTATCAATAACAACCTTGAATGTATCAAGACCATAATTTGACTTTTCAATTACAAGCAATTGTTCTTTTCCGGGTAATTTTAAAGCAGGGTAATCAGAAAACTCTCCAAGCTCATTGGTTGTTTCTGCAATTTGATCCGGAATAATAAACACTTTTGCATCGGAAATGGGTTGTTGGGTTTCTCCATCTACTATCCTCCCCCTGATTTTCGCCCCGCGTTTCATTTTAATTACTACATTCTTTTTTTCTCCCATTCTCAATTGCTTTTTAAATACGAATGTAGTAGAATTTAATTTTCCATCTTGTTCTGCCAATTCATAGCCCGGTTTATTTACTTTTATAGTAGCGACATTATCCTTTAATTTTTCCTGTGTATGTAATAAAGCCAGATTTTTAAACTCAAATTTACCATCTTTGGATGTTCCGAAAAAATTGAATCTATAAACATGATGGAGACAAAAACATTCCTGATTTTTAAGTTTATTATCCAATTCCGTTTCAAATATATTTGCAGGATCCAATTTGTACTTTAAATGCTCTCCATTATCAGCAATATATATTTCATCCAGAGTCAATTTTACATTCTCAATAGGCGTATGATTATTATCTTCATCATAAATAGTACCTGAAATCATTGGAAATTCCTGATCCAGTGATATTTTTTTTGTAAAGTTCTCAGGGTTATGGTATGACATATCAAAGCTACCGGAACTAGTCATTTCTTCTTGATTTCTATACATTGCAGCCTGAATAGAAAATAACCGAGGACCAACGGGCTTAAAATTGTTGATATTGGATTCAGATGGAGCGACATAAATATAATATTGCCGCAGCGGGATAGTATTAAGCACAAGGTTACTAAAGTGAGCAATTCCCTGATCATCGGTTGTTGTGTTTACTACAAGTTTCATATTATCCGGCAAGTCAAGATATACAGCATTTTCCCTATATTCTTTGGGACTACCATCTTCTTGAGGAAATGGACTTGAACCCATTACGGAAATGCTTTTTTTTCGTAATAAATAAACCGGAGCACCGACCAGATTACCTGTGTTGTAAAATCCTTCAGCTTTAAACATTTTTACCCATAAATCATTCCAGTCAAGTTTAACATCAAGATTGAATGATTTTACTTTAAAATCAAAATCTACAGCATCGTTTTGCTCTCCTGTATTTATTATTTTTGAATTGTAAGAATAAGTTTCGTAATACTCCGAATGAGGAGCTTCGATTTCAATTCTCAAAACTCTAAAAACAGGTATCGGAGTAAACATTTTAACATTTTGAGAGACATAATCAGCTACCTGACCAAGTTTTATATTATTGATAAATTCAAAACAGTAAGACCCGTCTTTGGCTGTCTTAGTTGTAGCAAGAACATAACCTGAAGGAATTCCGGTATCATAATTGCTAACATTCAATTCGTGATTCTGTTCTCCATTTGGATCAAATGTATAGTCAATAATGAGCTTAACATTAGCTTTATTCATCGGGTAACTTTTATCATTTAGTTCAGGATAATTGTATTGTATTTTTCCGCATACTTTTGTAGTTACAAATTTAGGTGTGACTGTTACGGAAGGAGTAATGATAGAATCTATTTGGAAAATACTATCGATTTTATTGAAATCAACAGGGCCAAATAACTTTAATTTCTTGCCATAAGTAAATGTACATATTTCACTATAACCGTCATTTTTAAATTCTGTTTTTTCATCAGGATCAAATGCACGTACTTGTACAATGTATGTTTTACCTTTTTCCAAAGGCGGATCTGCCATTGAGTAAACAAAACTATTAGTTGAAGTATTAGTTTCAAAGAAGGGCGGATATACCATTGCATTAGCGGCATCATTGGGGTCTTGTCCTTCCTGAAGTTCTGTTAAGGTAAAAGTATATTGTGTATTTAAGGGACTATTTACGGGTATCGTCCAAGAAAAAACGATATTTTGTGATTCGGTTGCCATTATATTTTCTCCACACAAAGGAGAAATCACTTGAGGAGGATCAATATGAAAAATACCAAAATCCTGAGAACAACCTATCGGCTCATCACCTGAAAGAGGCTGATCGGTTTTGTAGTCAAATGCTCTGATACAAATATGATAATATCCCTCCGGTAATCCATCGCTAAGAATGATGCTTTTTGCATTTGTGCCGGTAATGGTCATGTGCTCTGAGGAGAAAAAATCCAATTCGCTACCATTGAATGAAATACTCCCACCTGCCGGTATCTCAACAGGCTGCGGGGGTTTGTAATTATCATCTGTTTCCACTCTCACTCCATTGTCTCCCTGAAGGAATCCTTTGAAATAAACCAGATACGGTTGCATATTTGTATTGGCTTGACCGGTTAAGATCATCACGAGTTTATTCTCATACGAGGTATAGTCTTCGATATGCGAACTATAAGGAGGTTGTACGAGAATTTGTATGGTAACCGGGTTTTGTGCTTTTATGTTGAAAAAAGCAAAAAGCAGTATATTGAGGAATATTATGCGTTTCATATTAAAAATGTTTTTTTCTGTTACTATTAAAACTTATGTTATAGCTGACTCTTATTGTTGATTCTGTAAAATCCCGGATTATTTGAGTGTTTTTAGAATTATTTTTTAGCAAAAATATAATCAATTTTAAAGATTGAGATTTGGATAATTTTCCTGTCAAATTGAGATTCAATCTGGAAGTATAACCATTGCTTTGACTATTGAAAGTATTTGAAGTATATGTATAATTCAGTCCGGAGTACAATTTTCTTTTGAAAAACGGCATGCTTAATCCAAGGGTTCCTCCGTAAGAATTTGTCTTTCCTGCTGATATTTCATTGCGAATGTACAAAGCACTAACTCTGAAATTCAGTCCTCGTTTTAACAAAGAAACAATATAATTGAAATTAGTATTCAGGGATTTCATCTGAGTATATTTAACTGTGTAAGTATTTTTATCATTAAGATTTTGATAATTGATCATAAAATTGACATTGTGCATAATATTTTTATTAACAAAACTATATCGTGGCATTATCATCAATGATTGTGTCACATTTCTGAGCAATGTCATATCGGAAATAGATTTTAAAAGCGGATTTTGGCTAACTCCGAAATTTGAATATTGCATACTGATTCCAAATTTTTGATTCGGCTGAAAGTTTATAGAAAGATTCCCGATTTTTCTCGTGGTTTTAGACGCTCTGTTCGATCTTACATTATCATTTTGTATTCCAAAAGAGCCTCTGAATCTGAATTTTGATTTAAGAGCGGAAAAACTTATTCCTGTCAAATATTGCTCAACATCATCTTTAAAATAATATGCACCCATACTTTGATAACCGGGGTCAACTCTTTTGTATAAAATATTCCAAGAAAATTTATTTGTTTTGTATTCCAGTTTTGTCTCTCCG
Source organism: Saprospiraceae bacterium (assembly GCA_027011385.1). Classification (GTDB taxonomy): domain Bacteria; phylum Bacteroidota; class Bacteroidia; order Chitinophagales; family Saprospiraceae; genus JADJGA01. Next base: position 6,600 of record JALVAD010000393.1, read on the forward strand.
GCAAAAGATACTTTCGTGTTAATTCTCGGAGTGTAAATAGCAAACAATGTATTTTTGAAAGGAAATGAATCAACACCGATGGAATCTTTGTTGATATCACGGGAATATGCACTACCACCTATATCAAGTTTATATATCAGATTTTTAATTATGTGGAATTGCGTGGATATTCCCAAAACCAGATTTTCTTCAGGATGAATAGCCGTAGAAATATCAGGACTTTGAATAGAAAACGGGTCGTCTTCTGCCTTTAACACTATCAAATCAAAATGATTTCGTGCAGTACCAAAACCAATTTTTGCCGCAAATCCCTTTCTGGAAAAACTTGGTCGAACTGTCCTGCTAAGGTTATTTAGTGGATTAAGTGTTGTATCTCTCGGTACTGCTTTATTGAATCTGCCGTACATAAATGCCAAACGAAACTTGCCGGGAGTAAATTCAAATCCTCCGCCTAAAATACGGTGTCCGGCTAAGGTATATGGTGAAAAATTTAAGTTGCGATATCCTAAATGAAGTTTTATTGACTTATAATAAGGGCTGATTCCAAACTGATTGAAAGGTTGACGAAAATCCCGTTGGTAATTGGAGAAAAGAAATGAAAACGGCAAATCAAAACCATATAGATGCGCCACAGGAGCACCTGACAATACATAAGAAAATTTAGGTTTTCTTGGGTCAATTCCTTTGACATTGTAAAAAATGGTAGAAATTCCAACTCTTCCGGATATATAAATATCGCTTTTGGTATCCTTGATTTTTGATAGATCTTGTCCCGAAAGC
>JALVAD010000394.1 GCA_027011385.1 Saprospiraceae bacterium
GTGTGTAACGTGCTCGGCTATGGTGCGTGCCGCTTTTTTACTTCTAATTTTCTTAACTTGTAATTCCTTCCAAATATACGACTATCTTTCTTAATTACAAGTAAGTGAGGCATGCACTATGAGCCATTGTTAGGCGTTCGGGCTTTTTAATTCTTGTTTCTATCATCTATTCTACTTATAATTCGTTCAAAATAGATTTCAAATGATTCTCCTTGTTTAATGGGAATGGTTTCAATTGCTATTGAAAAGTGATCAATTAAGTCTCCATTTTCTTTAAATTTTTGTTCAAGTAAGCTTTCATCACCGGTTTCCCAATAATTACCTTCTTCAACAAGACTAAATTCAGAAAAGTAATTTCTTTTGAGCAAATAACGAAATAGTTCGATTATTACTTTGTGAATAGTTACTCCGGCAAATTGGGTTTTAACCGATAGCATATAAAGGAATTTGTTTTCTGATTGATTCTTGGAATTACCAAAGAATTTTAAATGTGCACCGCTTGACATTCTGTAGTTCGATAAAAAGCATATTGAGACTGTTTCACATTCCGGTGGAGTAAAACTAATTCCGTAAATTTTATCATCATAAGTGCCATCATCAATTTTCTTTTCCGGAAATTCTTTCAGGTATGTTTTGTAATCCCATTTGAATGTTTCTACAATTTCCTTTACTTCGGTTATTAAGTCTGACAGAACCGAATTTTTATTAAAACTACCCTCATAATGAATGCTTAACCCCATATTAAACAGCCTCCAAATCTTTATATTTCAATCGGGCTTTTGTGTTTTTTAATTCTCCAAGAGTCATTTTTATGTGGTTTGTTACTTCTTTTTTCAAAAAGGGTGGTATTAAATCATTAAAGTCAATACCAAACAATCGATGAATAATAACGATATCATCTCTTGAAAATGGACGAACACCGTTTACGAGCTCGGACATATAATTTTGCCTGTGCCCGAGAATTCTGCCTAAATCTTTTTGATTCATACCATTCTCTTTTAGTTTTTCTTTAATCAGTTCTTTTCGTTTTTGAATGAATTGGTTTTCAGCGTTAACAATTTTTTCAGCTAAATCACTCTCTCTTATTTGTTCGTCAGTAATTTCATCTTCATTTTCCCAATTCTTCGTTTCATATTTTTCAATTAAGGCCAACAAGTGTTGACGGATAGGCTCGAGGGAGCTATCTTCCTTTACCATCCACCTCAATTTACCCTGAATTGCAGTTGCTTGTTCAAATTCAAGTTCGCTATTTAATTCATCAACTTTAAGAATATTATCAATTTCTAATCTATCCATTTTATTTAATTTTTCCATGATTACGAAGCCAGGCTTCAATTGTATTTTTATTCCCTTTGAATGTTGAATCGTATTCATCATGATTACCAACCCACAAAATTTCGGCATATTGTTCTGTGAACACAACCAAAGTTAGTGTTCGGTGAATATTGATGTCGAAAAAGAAGAAACCTTCACTATGCACTCTGTCAGCATCAGGTCTCGACTCAATAAGTTCCAGTTTCTCTTTCCAGTTCGCACTTTCAATATCCCGAATCAATTTATCAATAGCTTTAGAAAGTTTCAAGTTTCCTCGATTCTTTCTTTTAAGCTTTAATAATTTGTCTTTACGTATTAATTTCAACTTTTAAACTTTTGCAGCAAAGGTAATAATATAATTCCATATAAATTGGAACTATGCTGTTTTTTTTGCCTGACGCCTAACGGTGAGGCTATGCTGCGTACCGCATTTCTACTGCTAATTTTTCAATTTACAAATATATTAAATTAAGGCATATAATGTCCATATTTACAATTAATTGCGGTATGCAGTATAAGCCATTGTTAGCAACCGGTCTTTTTCATTTCTTACCTTTTTTCTTTTCCGCTCTGATAACTTATGGCTGATTAATTTTGTAGGTTAGCATAAGTAACTTTATTATGTGCCTTGATGCAGAAAGTAACATTTCATCTTTTTTACTGTTTAATGATTTTTATACTTTCCATTTCTTTATTATTGATGCGTAAAATTATATAATAAATACCAGCC
>JALVAD010000395.1 GCA_027011385.1 Saprospiraceae bacterium
TTTGTATACTTATGTAATAATGTTTATAAAATCAACCGTGGTGATTATGAGAATAAAAATTTTACCAATATTACTTGTTTTAATAATACCTATGAAAGGGTTATTTTCTCAAGACTTTCATTATAGTCAATTTTATAATGAACCTTTAAACTTTAATCCGTCATTATCCGGAGTAATGGATGGCGATAGAAGGCTTATATTCAGCCTGAGAGATCAATACAGAACGATACCTGTGCCTTATTTTACTTTTTCCGGTAGTTACGATATGAAGTTTATGCCCAAAAAGCAAAAGCCCGGATTTTTCTCCGGTGGTGCTGTTTTTAATTATGACAAGCAAGGAGATGCCAGATTCACGATTTTTAACTTCAATTTGGCTGGAAGTTATACTCTTGCTTTGACAGGAAAGGATTTTGTTTCCGGAGGAGGACTTGTGGGCTTTTCCAATCGAGGGTTTTCAGATAATGATTTGAGTTGGGATAGACAATATGATCCCACGAGAGGGGTTCCGGATCCGTCAATAGACCCCGGCGAGAATTTTGAAGGTTACAGATTTAGCTATTTAGAAACAGGCTTAGGGCTTAATTATCAACATAAATTTAGTCAAAGGACGAATGTTGTCTTAGGAGGATCTGTATTTCACTTGTTGACACCTAAGCAGAATTATGAAAATGTAGGAAGTGATAAATTGGATATGCGTTTTTCATTTCTAGCAATTGCAAATATCAAGATAGTTAATAATCTGGATTTGCAGGCTAATTTTCTCTATCAACAACAAGATGTCTACAAAGAATCAATGTTAGGTGGTATTGCAAAAATCTATATTAACAAAAAAAGAGGAAAACAACTCGCATTGCACTTAGGCGTTCTCGGTAGAATAGGAGAGGGTTGGGCTCCAACACTAGCTGTAGAATATAATCAGTTTTATTTGAGTATGAACTATGATATCCCTACAAAATTGGATTTATCTGAAATCACAAATTATAGGGGAGGACCTGAATTGCATTTTATTTACAAAGTAAAAAATGTAAAACCATTACACGAATTTAAGATATGCCCAATATACTAAAATTATAAATTCTTGAAAACGGATTTGATATGAAGAAAAATAATATTTTAATAATAATAATCATCTTGATTTTCAGCAATGGGGTTTTAAAGAGTCAGTCTTTAAAAGCTTTTTTGGTTGCTGCTGAAAATTCATTTGAGAACAAAAACTATGGGGCTGCTCTTAAGTACTACCTCGCTGCAAATGAATTCAAAGATGATAGATATGATTTGCTATACAAAAGTGCTGAATCTGCACGTATGTTCAATGCGTTTAATTTGGCTGAAAGCAAATACCAAGCTTTGATAGAAGCGGATAGTACCAATCAATATGGACTTACATCATTCTGGCTGGCTGATATTAAGCAACGACTTGGTAAATACAATGAAGCTATAGATTTATATAATATTTATTTGTCTGAACACGGTGGTGAAGACGAGTATTTTATGAAAAGAGCAAATAAAGAGATTGAAGCCTGTAAATGGGCATTGGGATTGATTGAAAATCCTAGCGAAAGTATAAAAATTAGTCATATGGATGGTGATGTTAATTCACCTTATTCAGATTTTGCAGGGATGGAGAATGAGCATATGTTCTATTACACTTCTATGAGATTCAAAAGAAAAAAAGATTCTAATAACCCTCCAAGACCAATTTCTAAGATTCTTAAGCTCGAAAATGATGTGAGTGTCTTAGCTGATTCTACATTGAATAAAGGGGTATTCTTAAATGCACATCTCACATATAATAAAGATAAATCCAAAGCATATTATACTATTTGTGATTATGAGGGTGTAGCAGAGATAAGATGTGATATTTACTCAGTCGATGCACACAAAGATGGTTCATTTGGAGAGCCTGTTAAGTTACCTGACTTTATAAATAATCCTAGCTCAACGAATACTCAACCAAATATTGGTTATAATAGTGTGATGAATAAAGAAATTCTGTATTTTGTATCAGATAGAGAGGGAGGAAAGGGCAAAAGGGATATTTATTATTCAATCATTGGTAAAGATGGGACTTATACCCGTCCTTTGAATTTAAGCACTGTTAATACAAAAGAGGATGATATAACTCCTTTTTATTATAGCAATACAAACACATTGTATTTTAGCTCCAAAGGCTATATGAATATGGGAGGATTCGATATTTATGCAGCACCTTTTGAAGATGAAGATTTCGGCAAACCTGTTCATCAAGGGTTTCCGCTCAATAGTTCATATGATGATATATATTATTGGCTATCCGATAATGGGAATTTGGCTTATTTTTCTTCTAATAGAGAAGGAGCTATTTATTTGGATCCTGAAACAGAAGCTTGTTGTTTTGATATATTCAAAGTCGATATCAAACCTATAGATATTGACCTAAAGATTCTGACTTATAACAAAAGAACATTAGGTGAATTGCCAGGAACAAGGGTTAAATTATATGATGCTAATACCAATGAATTGCTTGGAGAAGTAACAGAATTAGGTAGCAATGAGTCTCATTTCAATTTGCTTAGCGGAAGAAATTACTATGTTATTGCTTCTAGACTTGGATATGATCCTGATACCATTCGTTTCAATACTTTGGATGTTAAAAAATCGGAAACAGTCACTAAAAAAATGTATTTGAATCCTAGAGATTTGAAATTGAAAGTTTTGACATTTGATAAAACTACTCTTCTTAAACTAAATGATGTAGAGTTAACACTGGTGAATGTTACTGACAAATCAGTGAATCCTATTGTGATAAATAAAAATAACAGTAACGAGTTTAATTTTGAAATACTAAGAGGTCATAATTACCAAATAACAGCAAAAAGAAAAGGATATCAGAGTGTAAACTCCTTTGTCAACACAAATGATTTTAAAGGAGATGAAATACTTAAAAAACTTTATCTACCCGATTTACTTAATGCTTATTTACCACTTGTAGTATATTTTGATAATGATAGACCTGACTTAAGATCTAGAAAAAAGACTACAAAGAAAACTTATACCGAGACATATGATAAATATATAAATAGGGAAGGTATTTTCATAAAGAAATATACACAGGATATGTCTGAAGACTATATGATTACTCAGGCAAAAAATGAAATTGAAAGTTTTTTTGATTATGATGTCAAAGCAGGAAAAGAAAAATTTGACTTCTTCATGAGTACTTTATTGGCTGTATTGGAAAATGATCACCGTGTAGGAATTCAACTAAAAGGTTATGCAAGTCCTAGAGCTGATTATAAATATAATTTGATTTTAGCTCAACGAAGGGTTAATGCACTAGACAATGAGATTAGAAAGTATAAAGGAGGAATCTTTTTACAATATTTGAAATCTGGGGCTTTGGTAATAACAGATGTCTCTTATGGAGAGTCTTTAGCGCCTAAGGATATTAGTGATAGCCTTAAAGATGAAAAACATTCAATATATGGCGTTAGAGCGTCTAAAGAGAGAAGGGTAGAGGTTATACAAATTGATACAGACTTAAATGAAAAATAGATAATTATAAATAATTCAATTATGATTAATAAAATACTAAAACTTTTATTGTTTTCAACATTACTGCTTCTGTTTTCGACCAAAAGTAATGCAACACATATGGTAGGTGGAGATTTTACCTACCGTTGTTTGGGTAATGGTTATTTTGAAATAAAATTAACGATTCGTAGAGACTGCTACCTTGGAGCGGATGATGCTGAATTTGATGAAAAAGCTGTAATAGCTATTTTTGATCAATATAATGGTCCGTTAAAACCTAATCAAGGAGGTCTTTTGCTATTGACATACCAAGGTAGTGATACATTGGATGAATCATTGAACAGAAGATGTGGTGTTCTCGGAGACGATGTTTGTGTTCACGAAGCTGTTTATATTGATACGATAAAATTACCAAGACCTTTACCTGGTAGAGTTCATAGATTGTATTACCAGAGGTGCTGTAGGAATGAAAGTTTGTTGAATATTGAAAACCCACTAGAAACAGGGAACTCTTATATGATAGAGATTGATGAATTCGCTTATGATGAGTGTAACAATTCACCTGAGTTTAAAGATTGGCCGGAAATTTATATATGTGCAGGAGAGAGCCTTGAGTTTGACCATTCTGCTGAGGATATTGATGGAGATTCTTTGGTATATAGTTTATATACTCCATTTATAGGTGGCTCTATTGTCAAACCAAAACCTGAAGTACATGCTGATTTTGTTCCTTTTTTAAATAGAAAAGTAACTTGGAAGGCCGGTTTTAGTAAAGATAATGTTTTTGGAAGTAATGATCCGCTTACAATTGACACACGTACCGGGCTAATTACAGGAACTCCGGATAATACCGGGCAGTATCTGGTTGGAGTGCAAGTTGATGAATATAGAAATGGAGAGTTGATAGGGTTTGTAAGAAGAGATTTTGAATATAATGTTAGAGAATGTGTCGCACCTCCTGAACCGATTATCGAAAGTGTAGATGCTATATGTGGTTCTGCTACAACAGATACTCTGGAACTAGTAAATGCCAGTTTACATGCAGATAGTTATACTTGGAGTATTTATACATTCTCAACAGGGCAAACAGTTACATCTACAAATTCTGATAAAGTTGATTTTGTGTACACTCTACCTCAATCAGGTAAAGATACTTTTGATATTACATTAATAGCTTACAGTCAAATAGCAAATTGCTCTGTTGAGACAACAAAGCGTATAATCGCAGTTAAGGATGAACTTATCGCTGATTTTGATGTAAAAATAAATGAATGTTATTCTGATTCACTAGATATAACTTTGAATTTGAATGACAAATTTGACCAATTGAATCCTTTGTATACTTGGAAAAATAGTAAATGGACTATCAAGTTCCCTAATGACACTTTGTATGCCACAGGAAAAGTAGTTAGTGTCACAGTACCAAAAGAGGATACTGCATTTATTAATTTGTACATAGATACTGAAGAGGGGTGTGAAGCTGAAACTGAAAAAATGGTGTTACTTACTTTTGCAAAAGTGGCTTTCTTTGGAGATACAATAGTAGTATGTAAAGGAGATACAAAAAAAATTATTAAAAACCCGCATTCTGAATGGACATATACTTGGAGTACTGAAGAAGGTTTGGATTTTGGAGCTAATCCCAATGACAAATCTAATCCAACTTTTGTGCTAGATCGTGACATGCAATACTCTGTTACAGTTACAGATGGGATTTGTACTGATTCTGGAACAGTTCAAATAATTGTAAAAGATTATTTTGATATCAAGATTGATGGACCTGATACTGTTTGTGTAGATTCAGTGGATTTGACAGCAATCGGAGATGGTAGCCCTGGCAATATTTACCAATGGTCTTATTCTGATTCATTTACTAGTATTATTACAGAAGGAGAACACGTAAATATAAAATTGAATGGTGTTATTACAAAAATTTACCTTAGGGTAGATCCACTTACCGCATGCTCTAATAACATTGATAGTATTACTGTTGTGAATGGTACTTTAAGATTGGATTATAAAAAAGAAATATGTTACTTGACGGATTTTAAAACAAGGATTGAAATTAAAGGAGTAGATAATAAAACTAAGATTACTTGGGAAGATAACCCAATAATTGTCAGTAGCCTTGATTCAAATGTGATCTTTATTCAAACAGAAACAATAGGAGATTACTATTTGGTTTTTCATGCTGATTCAGAATACGGATGTGAATTAACTGATACTATACATGTTTTTGCTGAAGAAGGTCCGGAATTAGTAATCGGAACTTATTTACAATGTGGTTCTTATGAAATGTGTTTTGATTTGACTGCACCAAATGGTAGTGATCCATTGAGTGATTACCATTGGGATTTTGGAGTTGAAGGCATAGATAATGATACTTCCAATCTTGTTAAAGATTGTTATACATATCCGAATCCGGGTAAGTACACAGTATCTTTGAGTGTAAAAATAGGAGATTGTGATGATAAATCGATATTGGAGAAAGATATAGAAATTCCTGAAATTATAGATGTGAATATAGACTTAGGCGATTCTCTAACTTATTGTTCTGGTGACGAAATTGTTCTTAAGGCTAATACCAATGTAGAAACAGCAAATCTCGATTGGTTCAACGGACAAAACAAACTTGGCACAGGAGATAGTTTGGTCTTATATCCAAAAGGTGATATGGAAGTATATGTAGTAGGTATAGATTCATTTGGTTGTTCGGATACAGCTACAATTTACTTGCAAGAATATATTTTTGATTTGACTTATGTAGATCCTGGAGTAAGATGTGTGGGAGATACTTTGCAATTAAATATTATTAATAATACTGATAATGATTTAAGTTATAGCTGGTCGGGAAATACCGTATTGAATGGAGCAGATACTAATACACCTACTGTCGTTGTTACGGAGAGTACCGACTTTGAAGTATTAGTTAAAGACCTTGGTGATATAGGATGTGACTCTGTATTTATAGTTTCTGTAATAGTTAGCGATATCGACGTGTATGTTGAAGCAGATACAACAGAATTGGTGATAACAAATCCGACTAATATTACTGTTTATAATGTGCCTGACAACTCAACAATTCAATGGAGTACCGGAGAGTCAGATGTTGAGACAATTACTATAACGCCAACTGCTGCTGAGGCAGGATACAAAGAATATTGTGTGACAGTGACAGATGAATATGGATGTACTGATGTAGATTGTGTTACAATTCACATAATAGATCCGGCTTGTAACCATACAGACATTTATATTCCCAATGCATTTTCGCCGAATGGAGATGGAAACAATGATGTATTCAGGGCAAGAGGAAAATACTTAAGAGAAGTGGAAATAGAAATTTTTGACAGATGGGGAGAGTTGATTTTTAAAGGTTCCGGAGATGAATTTACGAATTGGGATGGTACTTTTAGAGGTAAAGCATTACCACCGGATTCTTATGCGTATAGAGTAAATGTACAATGTGAAGATTCAGATAGATACACACAACAAGGAAATATAAATATTATTAAATAACATCTCTGCGAAAAAGAATAGATTAAAATAATAGATTGAATATATCGTATGTGTTAAAATATGGCTTTAATGGTTTTTAGGTTTAATTCCCTTAAAATCTTCAATAAGAGTAAATATGTAGTGTAAATGAAATAGTGGCTATCCCCGTGGTAGCCGCTATTTTTTTATCAATTCATCAACTATTTTTATCATTTTATTACCGCCCCAGTTTGCAGCTCCTGTCTTTTGAATTACAATTTTACCTGATTTAGAGATAACAAATGTTGTAGGAATACTCCTTGTTCTGAACGAGATGGGAGTATCGCTTAATGAATGATATACAGGTAATGTATAGCCT
>JALVAD010000396.1 GCA_027011385.1 Saprospiraceae bacterium
ATTATAATATGTCAAATACAAATAATATTGAAAGATCAAAGGCGATACAACGTACCATACTTTTTGTGATAATCGCTTTTCTGCTTTATCTTGTACCTCTGCTATTGAGTAATAAAGGGGTGGCAATGGAAAAAAATAATTACAAACAAGAACTTGATGCTTTTAAGGAGACTGAAGAATTTATTTCTGACAAATTTCATGTAGAAATCAATGCTTTAACCGACCTTATCAGTTCATACAATAAAGAAGATAAGGCAAATACCAATTTGGAAACCGATATTACGAATAAAATCGGAGAATTAAAACGACTGATATCCGAAAACACAAAACTACCGGAAAATAAAAGAGCTTTTTTATCGGATATTGTCAGTGGTTTTGCATTGGTCAATGATGCTTACAAATCAATGTACAAAATAAAAGGCGAGGCTGCTCAAAAGGAAACATTAACTCAGGTAGGAAATAAAGAATTGCATGTATGGCAACAAAAAGCAAAGGATCTTCAAAGTCAACTTATGCAGTGCCAAAATGATTTAAGAAACCTGGATAAAGCAGAAGATGTAGCGACTTACAGACGACAAGTGGTAGATCTTAATGCGGAATTGGACAGAATAATTACACTTGCAAAAGAAAAAGGATTAAGAATAAGAAAGAAATAACTTTTTTGATCGAAAGAAAATGGAAAATAATATATCAGATAATAGGAACTATATAAAAAAGATGTCAATATTTCTTGGTGGCATTGCATTTATATTGATTATCTTGTTTGTAATGGTTATATATGTTTCAACTCCGGCTTCTCCTCAATCGTATAATTCCAAAATCCAAACGGATACTCTTATATATGATGATTTGAACCGGATAAAGTTGCTAAACAGCGATCTGTATCAGATAGAAAAGCTACTAGAGCATTTGGAAAATGATAATAAAATAAAAAACAAAAAGATAGAATATTTTTTGTCAAACTATCAGGGTATCATACAGAATATAAATAAAATCAAAGAAAGTATCGACAACAACCCAAATTATAATAAAGAATTGAAAAAATATTTTGGGCAAATAGTCGAAGACATTCAAAAATCTTTTAAAATCACTAGTGCCCGTTTAGATCAAATACCGATTGCATCTCCATTGGACTTAAATCACAATACTTTGTTTATAGTATCAAAATTTGGGATGCGCAACCATCCTATCAATCATACTATGAAGATGCATGCAGGAATTGATTTACGGGCAAAGGTGGGATCTCATATTTTAGCAACTGCTTCAGGCAGGGTGATAAAAAATGGTACCAGAGGAGGATATGGATATTCGTGTGAGATACAACATAAATATGGTTATTCGACTGTCTATGCTCACATGGTAAGGACAACAGTAGCTAAGGGTCAATGGGTCAATAAAGGTGATGAAATAGGATTTGTCGGCAGTACGGGATTAAGTCAAGGTTCTCATCTGCATTATGAAGTGCGCAGAGACAATAAACCGGTAAATCCGGTATCGTATTTTTTTGAGGGGATGAGTGGGGAGGAGTATGGGAAATGGATAAAATAAAATAAACAATATTTTCTAACTATCTAATGAGAAGCTAATAATTGATGCTTTGCATTAGAAAAAAAATAAATGAAATGGGAGTAAACGTTATATTGGGTAATCTCGGCACTCAATCGAAAACAATAAGAAGTAAAATTACAGGTATCAAAAATTCTAAGGATATTGATGTGCTAAAAAATCCTCCACCAAATTGGGGCAATATTATTTTTTCTACACTATTAACAATAGTTCCAGTTGCATTTTCAGAAATTTTTATATTAAAAGAAGGTGCCTTTATTCTTATAAAACTTGCTCATGAAGCAGGAAAAACATTAAGTAGTGAATTGGCAAAACAAGCCGTGGTCTTTTCTTCATATCAAAAGCATAAAAGCACTGCAGTGAATATATTTACAGAAAAAATTACAAAACAAATCGATAATCTAATAGAAGATAAAAAGATAGAAGTGGATAAGTACTTAAATAGTATAAATTCTTTAGAAGGTAGGGTTAGAGG
>JALVAD010000397.1 GCA_027011385.1 Saprospiraceae bacterium
ATTATCAATTATTATGTTGTATGGATATTCAACTGTTAATATTCAACTCCTCCGGAGTTGTACTCTACTTGTTCGGATACCGCGGGTTTCACCCACGGTTATTCATATTTTTCCCCTGTCGGGGAAAATTCATCTCTCCATATAATCAATGGACAGAGCTCACTAAAGTAGAAGAAATTATTTATAAAAATATTGCTTAACGCGAAAAAATGAAATGCACCTCTATTATAAGTCCACATAGCTTTTACAATTTAAATAAAAGAATGATTACGCAAAGAAACACGAGATTGATTCTCAAAGTAAAATAATAAAATGTACCAAATCCTATAGATAATTTGCTATTGAAAATATAATATGTATATTTGTTTGTTAGTAAATCATTTCAGTAAATTATGTGCACAAAAGTCAAAATATTGTTCTTTCTCCTTTTTATAAGCCAAATAATAATAGGGCAGAGTTTTAAGATATTTGCTGATAAACCAAAACGGTACAATATCTTTGGAAATAGTGTAAGTATTGAAGACAATTTTCTTATTGTTACTAGTAAGGAGCCTTTGCTCTAACTGAAAAGTCTATTAAAATATTTAAGAATGTAAATGATAAATATGTTTTAAGTCAGGAGTTAAAAGCAGATACTTTTACAAGCAAAACCATATTTGCCTTTGCAATGAATATATCCAGTGGCTATTTGCATGCGCGATATTACGATTATGTTTTCAACGGAAATCGAGGTGAAGTTTATCAATACGCACTAAATGGAAATATCTGGAAATTTAGGAGAAAAATAAAACCGCAGTATCCTGATACTACTTTTATGCATTTCGGTGAGACAATCTCTACTTCAGGAAATCGGTTGGCTGTAGGTTCGGATTATGATTTCACCTATGGGTCAGTCAAAGGAGCCGCATATGTATTTGATGTGGTTGCACGCACTTCATTGGTTGACACCATTTGTGAAGGAGACGAGTATTTTTTTCATGACAAAACCCTCAATACTACCGGACATTATACCGATACGCTTTTGACTGCGTATAACATGGATAGTATTGTTAGTTTGGATCTTACAGTTATCCCTCAAGTAGAAATTTTGCTGGATACTGTTTTATGCAATGACAAATCTATTTTGCTTAAAGACTCACTTATAACCGAATCCGGGTATTACGAAATATTTTTTAATAAGATCAAGGACTGTGAAAGTGTTATTAGAGCCAATATTACATTTGATTCTATTGAGATAATCGATTCCATATCATCTGATTTTGGCTGTAATCCGGGATCTATAACTCTTGACATTTTGGGCAATAATCCACCATATACTTTTGAATGGGAAAATGGAGACACAACTAAAAACAGAACCAACTTAAATGCAGGTGAATATAATGTCTCTATAATTTCACGCGATAATTGTGAATATAATTCAAGCTATAATGTACCTAAAAAATCACAATTAGCAATAATTCCCAACACTTTTTTCCCCGGCGGAACAGAGGAGATTAATAAAGATTTCCACATATTCCTGTCAGATACGGCTTTGGTGCAAATCGTATCAACTGAAATATTTGACAGGTGGGGTGAAAAAGTGTTTTCTTCGAGTGGAAATAATTTTTGGCATGGAACATTCAGAGGGAAAGAGATGCCTCCGGGTGTATATCTATATAGAATCATAATAGATTCACCCTGTGGAGAAGTTGTAAAAAAAGGACAAATAGCCCTTTTGAGGTAGTGGAAACTGTTATTTTTTAATATAATTCCACAGTATTTGCGAGAAAGTATAGCTTAGGAATCAACATTTTAATTATTTCTTCGTTGAAATTATATGCGCTATTTGAAATCATAAAAAATAATCTGAAATGAAAACACTATTGGTCACTCTGATATTTTTATTTTTTTCATCTGTTTTTTACGCCCAAATCGATATCAAATTTGAGACCGTTCTTGAAAACGGGAAACAAGATGAATCAGCTCATCTATTCTTTTTTGATGATTATTTTGTATCTATCAGTTATTCTTTAGAAGATAGCATACTTCAAACACCAAATG
>JALVAD010000398.1 GCA_027011385.1 Saprospiraceae bacterium
ACTTATAGCTTTAGAATTATAAAATTCACTTAACCAAATTGCCTTTTTTTGTTTTTTTAATTTATTAAATGCGGTTAATCTTGACCATTTTTCTTTTATAAATACCGCCTTTTCTTTTCCAAATATCAAAGTTATTTTCGATAATTCACTACTTTTTACTTTAATCTTTTTTTTATTCTTATCCTTTATCTTTATAGTTTTCGCATCGGATTTGAATTTCTTTATAGTACCTTCAACTGTCTTTCCATTTTTATACTCTAAAATCACTTTTTGTTGAGCATTTAATCCGGTAAAGAAAATCATTACCAAAAGACCTAAAATGATATTTTTTAGCTTTATTTTCTCGTTTATAATCATCCAAGTTTTCATAATATTTACTTTAGTGTTTAATTAATTTTTTATATTTCAAATAAATCGATATCTCTTTTACGAAATTCTTTTGATTGTATTTTCTTTTGTTAAAATTTTGTGTTTTATCACTCCGATTACATGTAGAGCAAATACTATCATCATAATTGTCGATAATATTTCATGAGTTTCCAAAGGAATTGAACCCTTGTGCGGTTTAACCAAAGATATGTCTCTTGCAAATACCGCCTCTCCATATCCGGTAGTGATTAGTGCAACAATTCCCGTGACAGGAATAAGGAAAAGAAGAATATAAAAAATATTATGAACCCAAATTATCAATTTATCATTGAACTCCGAGCCTGTCTTCAGATGTGGGGGCCTTGGTGATTTGAAATACAAATAACTCCTGTATATCGATAAAACAAAAACTATTATTCCGACAATCACATGAATTTTTAAAAATTCAAGTTTCTCTATTTGCTCCAATTCTTCTACGTATTTTCCCAGAGGAAATAAAACTAATATCAAAAGTGCAGTTAACCAATGAATCAAAATAGTGGGCTTATCATACTTTTGAGTCAAATCATTCTTTACCATAAATTATAATTTGGGACAAAGATAAAAAAAATTGCCTGTTATCACGCATATAAATTAGATGTATTTCATGTATTTCCTATAACTTCTAAAATCTCCAATCCTTGTTCGGTGTTCGATATTCTGTGTTGTTTAATATCGAATAATGATTAACGATTTATGATTTTTGATATAAACTTACTGCTTTTTCGTAACAAAGTGAAGTAAAACTACGAGGGGAGAATGGTAAAGTTTTCGCGGCATGGATTAGGTCTACCCTGTGAAATTCATTTAAGAATATTTCATAGGGGGTGGTAGATGTGGCAATAAGTAGAAAAATTGAGATTCTAAAACTTGTATTTGAAGACAAATCCAAGCTACCATGACTTAAAAAACTATCTTTTTAATTAATAAACTAAAAATATAGTTGGAAAACTAAATAAATAGTTTATATTTGCGTTATAAAAATACTTCAAATAAAAAAGATATGAAAAATACGGAAAGATTAACCAAGAAAGAAGAGGAGATTATGCATGTTTTATGGCAACTAAAAAAGGCATTTGTGAAAGAAATAGTAGCACATCTTCCCGACCCAAAGCCTCATTACAATACAGTATCAACGATAATAAGGAAGATTGAGGATAAAAAAATGATAGCTCATGAAGCTTTTGGTCATACACATCGTTATTATCCCTTGGTATCAAAAGATGATTATGCTAGAATGTTTATGAAAAAAACCGTTTCCAATTATTTTGGTAATTCATACAAGGAATTGGTCAGCTTTTTTGCCAAAGATGAAAAACTTAGCGAAAAAGACCTAAAGGATATATTAAAAATGCTTAAGAAAAAGAATAAAAAACATTAATCGATATGCACCTATCGAAATCATCTATCAATTAATAAATAAAATAATATCATGGAAATTTTGTTAAAATCATCAGCATTAATCGCCATTTTCTATTTGTTTTACCAAGTACTACTGAGTAAGGAAACATTTCACCAATTCAATAGAGTTTTTCTGATTTTAGGCATCATATTGGCGTTTAGCACTCCATTCATCATATTTCATATCAATAAAGTTCCGGTATTTAGCGATATTATTCAAGAT
>JALVAD010000399.1 GCA_027011385.1 Saprospiraceae bacterium
TAATTAAATTATTCAAAAGAAAACAAAGAGATTATGCGAAAATTACTAGTATTTTTAGGCGTTTTTATCAGTACAGCTTTTTTTAATGCTGTAAATTTAATGGCAGGAGATGATGTAACATCCTTTCAAATTTTGAAAGAAAAGTTTATTGAAGGGGATTGGAGATTTATGAGTTTGGTATTGGTCGTTTTGATACTGGGGCTTGCGTTCAGTATTGAAAGAATTATTACATTAAACTTAGCTACGGTCAATGTTAATAAATTAATGAAAAAAGTTGATGATAAATTGGCGGAAGGAGATATGGAAGGAGCTATGGAAATATGTAAATCAACTCCCGGACCTACATCTGCTGTTGTATATGAAGGATTGAAAAATGCGAAATATGGACCTGAAGCTGTTGAGAAGTCTATTGTATCTTTTGGCTCTGTTCAAATGGGACACTTGGAAAAAGGTTTGGTATGGATTTCACTATTTATCGCGATTGCACCGATGTTGGGGTTCTTGGGTACTGTAATAGGTATGATTCAGGCTTTTGATACTATCCAACAAGTAGGAGACATTTCTCCAACAGTTGTTGCTGGAGGTATTAAAGTTGCGCTTTTGACGACTGTATTCGGATTGATTTCTGCTATTATTCTACAGATTTTCTACAATTATATTGTTACTAAAATTGATAGTATAGTTATCAATATGGAAGAAGCATCTATCACATTTTTGGATATGTTGATAGAAAGAGGTGTTTTTAAATAAAAAGTAAAAATTAAAATTATGAATAAAGTCTATAATTTTTTCATGAAATATGGAAGTCTGCTTGCATTGGTAGTTTCTGTATTGATACTGTTGGGATACTTCTTGAGTATTACCGGTGGTTTCTCAAGTACAGAAGGTATTGATTCAGGGACAGATCTTGCAAAGTACATTCACCAAAAAGATGCTCAACCTATTGATTTTTTCGATTTTGGATTGAAAGCTGCTATTGCTATGACATTTTTAGCTGCGATTGCATGGGTTCTTTTTGGATTGTTTGGATTGATATTAGACCCTAAAGGCTCTATCAAGTTTTTGTTGAGTTTTGCTGTTGTCGTTGTATTGTTTTTTATATTCAAGAGCTCTTCTGATAATGAAACTACAGGAAGACTTGGAGAATTATTAGTAGATCCCGAATATCATGTTGGTGATTGGGGACCGACTATTACAGCAGGTCTAAAGACTATGTTGAGCTTATTTGGATTGTCAATTGTGACATTGATAGTAAGCGAATTGATAAGTATGTTTAAATAATATATTATGGCTAGAAAAAGTTCAAAAGATAGAGTGAGTAATGAAGTGAATGCCGGTTCTATGGCCGATATTGCTTTCTTGCTTTTGATTTTCTTCCTTGTTACCACTACTATGGATCAAGACAAAGGTGTGCTTGTAAGGTTACCTCCTTGGTCAAATGAAAAGCCCGAGTCTACAAAATTAGCGACTAGAAGGGTACTTTCTGTATTGGTTAATGCTAATGACGAATTATTGGTTCGTGGAGAAATTGCCGATATTAATGCTTTGAGAAGCAGGACAAAGGAATTTATCATGAATCCAAAGAAGAGAGATGATATGCCTAAAGAGCCAAAGGATGCTATTATTTCTTTGAGAAATGATAGGGGTACTCATTATGCTAAATATCTTGCAGTTTATAATGAATTGAAGGCAGCTTATAATGAGTTGTATGATGAAGAAGCCCAAAGAAGGTATAGCAAACCATTTGAAAAATTGCCTAAATCAAAACAAAAGTTGATCAAGCAATATATTCCATTAATTCTTTCTGAAGCTGAGTCCACTAATTTTGGAGAAGAAGATAAGTAAGATAACTATTAAAAAAAAGAAGTATGCCTAAATTTGAAAAAAAACGAGGAAAGACATCTCCGGCGATATCAACTGCATCATTGCCTGATATTATCTTTATGCTTTTATTCTTTTTTATGACTGTTACAGTTATGAGAAATAGTACACTTAAAGTAGATGTAACTATACCGGAAGCAACAGAATTGACAAAACTTGAAAAAAAATCTTTGGTTAATTTTGTTTTTATTGGAAAGCCTATGATTCCATATCAAGCGGTAAGAGGTACTAGTCCTCAACTTCAGCTTGGTGATAAGTTCTCCAATATTTCTGATATCCCTGTGTTCTTAGAAAAGCATAGGGCTAAAGTACCTGAAAAGCAGAGGTCAATGATTATTTCTTCATTGAAAATAGATAGCAAGGTAACTATGGGAATAGTATCTGATGTGAAAGATCAATTGAGAAAATCTGAACAGCTTAAAGTGAACTATTCTGCTAAGGCTAGGGCGGGAGATAAGTATAAATAGTGTCTATAAGAAAACAGATACTTAAAATAAAGTGAGACAAAATATAAAGAAGGAGTGGAGTTAATTCATTCCTTCTTTTGTTTTTTCCACGCTTTACTACATTCTGTTGAGATTCTTCGATTATTTCTCGGGATAAATCTAACCCTTCCGAGATTATCTAATCCGCAATGTGAAAAAATTATACATGCTTTTTGAAAATTACAAATAATTTAAAAAAAAAATAAGTAAACACCAAAAGTTATAATAAATTAAGTTTTTTTGAAATCTAGTT
>JALVAD010000400.1 GCA_027011385.1 Saprospiraceae bacterium
ATACATTTATTGCTAGTTTAAATTACAAATTTTTAATAAAATATTATTTTGTGGATAAATAAAAAGTTCGTAAATTCAGCCCTTGTTTAAAACGATACCAATTTTGTAATACAATTGGTTAAGTGTAATTATGATACTATAAAATATAAATATTATGAGCTTAGAAACGAAGAACATTAGAAACGTTGTCTTATTGGGGCATTCGGGAAGTGGTAAGACCACTATGATTGAAGCAATGCTATTTGAGGCTAAAGAAATTTCAAGAATCGGAAGTATCGATGGAAAGTCTACAACTTCAGATTTCACAAATATCGAAAAAGATAAAGGAAATTCTATTTTTAGTACTCTAGTGCATGCTAAATGGAAAGATTCAAAAATCAATATTATTGATACTCCGGGACTGGATGATTTTGTTGGAGAGGTGGTGTCATCAATGAAAGTTGCGGATACTGCGGGTATCGTTTTGAATAGTACAAGTGGAGTTGAAGTAGGTACAGAATTAGTATGGGAAAATATTGAAAAATATGGAACGCCTGCTTTCTTTGTTATCAACCAAGTTGATCACGATAAATCGGATTATGAAAAGACATTAGAGCAAGCTATTGATAGATTTGGAAATAATGTACTTCCGCTACAATTTCCGTATAATCAGGGAACAGGTTTTAACAGTATAGTTGATGCACTGAGAATGGTGATGTATGTATTTCCGGAAGGTGGGGGAAAGCCCGAAAAGAAGGAAATTCCTGCTGATGTAATGGAAAAAGCACAAGAAATGCATAATGCTATTGTCGAAGCGGCTGCAGAAGAAGATGAGGCATTGATGGAAAAATTCTTCGAGGATGGGAGCTTAAGTGAGGAAGATCTTGCACAAGGTCTGAAAATAGCTTTGATAAATCAAGATATTTATCCATTGTTTGTGACATCCGGTAAAGAGAATATGGGTACAGGTAGAGTAATGGGATTTATCAATGATATAGCTCCATCACCTGCAGATAGAGCACCCGCAAGACTTGAAGGAGGGGAAACTTTAGAATGTAAAAAAGACGGACCAAATGTTTTATTCATATTTAAAACGATGTCTGAGCCTCAAGTTGGTCTGGTATCTTATTTCAAGGTGTATTCCGGTGTGATTAAATCAGGGGTCGATCTGGAAAATAAAGATAATAGGACTGTCGAAAGATTAAATCAGATATTTGTTACTAACGGGAAAACAAGAGAGCAAGTAGATGAAATTGTTGCAGGCGATATTGGAGTAACTGTTAAGTTAAAAAACTCTCATACAAATAATACTCTTGCAGATAAGGGTGTTGATGTGAAAATCGAAAAAATAGTTTTCCCTGAACCAAGAATCAGGGAAGCAATAATTCCTCCGGGTAAAGCAGAAATGGAAAAATTGATGAAAGCATTGCATCAAATTGAGGAGGAGGATCCAACCTTGAAATTGGAGCAAAATGCTACATTGAAACAAACAATTATTCATGGGCAAGGGCAACTCCACTTAGATATAATTAAATATCGTATAGAGAAAATGAATGGTATATCAATGGACTTCACAAAGCCAAAAGTACCGTATCGTGAAACTATAACTAAAATGTCAGAAGGAAGTTATAGACATAAAAAACAATCGGGAGGTGCAGGACAATTTGCTGAAGTTCATATGAGAATTGAACCATATATTGAAGGAATGTCAGATCCAAGTGGTTTGACCGTAAGAAACAAAGAATTGGAAGAATTGGATTGGGGAGGTAATTTGTCTTATTTGTGGTGTATTGTCGGAGGTTCTATTGACAAGAACTATTCAAATGCAATCAAGAAAGGTATAATCCAAAGAATGGAAGAAGGTCCATTGACCGGATCAAACGTTCAGGATATCAGAGTGAGTGTTTTTGATGGTAAAATGCACCCTGTGGATTCATCTGATATGGCATTTATGATTGCAACATCCTATTTGTTTAAGGATTTATTTGTAAAGTCAGGACCAAAATTATTGGAGCCTATTTACGAAGTGTCAATTTTATGCCCTGAGGAATCAATGGGTGATATTATGAGTGATTTGCAAACAAGAAGAGCGATTATACAAGGAATGGATAGTGAAGGACACTATCAAAAGATTATAGCTAAAGTTCCATTGGCTGAATTGTATAAATATTCATCAACTTTGCGATCTTTGTCACAGGGTAGAGCTAAGTTCTCACGTACATTCTCTGATTATGCTCCTGTCCCTCACGATTTGCAGCAAGGGTTGATTGCGGAATACAAAGCACAACAAGAAGAAGATTAGAAAATCAGTTATATTTTATAAAGACACCTTAGTGTCAAGTCAAGTGTAATATTTCTGGTTGATGTTTATAGATGTCGCCAAGAGGTCAAAGACACTTTGGCTCAAGGTAAAAGATATACCGAGCTAAAGGTTTTTAACCTCTTAGCGAATTCAATTTACACGAAATAGTATCTTTTACTTGACACTAGTCACAAGGGTGTCTTTTTTGTATATCCGCTATTAGAATAAAAAAATAAATGATTTATGTCAATTGTAGTTACAGGTGCAGCAGGATTTATCGGTTCAGGAATGATATCATTTTTTAATAAAAATTATCCCGGAAAAGAGATTATTGCTGTTGATGATTTTTCCCGAAAAGATAAAAATATTAATCTGGAAGGGAAAAATATCAAAGAGTTTGTGAATAGAGAGAGTTTTATTGGAGAAAGCAGAAATGTATTTGATGATGTGGAATTGATAGTCCATCTTGGAGCCAGAACAGATACAACTGAGATGAATGTTGAGATTTTTAATAAGCTGAATCTTAATTATTCAAAAAATGTATGGAAAATAGCGGTTAATAACGACATCCCATTGATTTATGCTTCGAGTGCGGCTACATATGGAGCAGGAGAATTGGGATATGAGGATGATGAATCTATTATCCCAAAACTCAAGCCATTGAATCCATATGGGGAATCAAAGAATGATTTCGATAAATGGGTACTGGAGCAGAATAGGAAACCTCCTTTTTGGGCAGGATTGAAGTTTTTTAATGTTTTTGGTCCTAATGAATATCACAAAGGAAGAATGGCATCTGTCGTATTTCACGCATACAATCAGATAAAGAAGACTGGGAAAATGAATTTATTTAGATCTCATCATCCTGATTTCAAAGATGGAGAGCAGATTAGAGATTTTATCTATGTTAAAGATGTATTTAAAGTAATTGATTTTTTGCAAAGCAATCAAGATACGGTCAATAGCGGAATCTATAACCTGGGAACAGCTAAAGCAAGAACGTTTTTGGATTTAACGAATAGTGTTTTCTATGCACTAGGGAAAAAAGCAAGAATAGGTTTTATTGATACGCCATTGGATATTAGGGATAAATATCAGTACTATACTGAAGCAAATATGGATAAATTGAGAAAAGAAGGATATATTTCAGGATTCTATTCTTTGGAAAAGGGCGTTATTGAATATGTCCAAGAGTATTTGATGAAAGGCGAGTATTATTAATACATACTCTTTAGTGTTTCGATTATTTACCATATCACATCAATCCGTTCCTCTTCAAAATATCTTTGACCTTTTCAACAGAAATTTCCATAATATCGGAAATTTGGACGATATCGAATTTTCTCTTAAAGAGGTTGATTACACCTTTTTTTAAACCTTTTTCCATTCCTATTTCTACACCTTCTTGTCTACCCTCTTGTCTACCTTCTTGTCTACCTTCTTGTTTTATTAATTGATATGTAGTCATAATTTCTTTTTTTGTATTTTGCGGTAATGAACCAATGATATTGCGAAGCTGTTCTATATCAATTTCTATCAATTCATTAAAATAAACAAATATATTTCTGATAAAGTTCCCGTCATAGTTTTCTGAATTTTCTAAATAAGTAAATATTTCAATAAATTTTGAAATCAATATTTTTTCATTGAAACTGTATCTTTGCATATACAATGCTGAAAGCAACATCAGATTATTAACTTTTTTCAGCTCATCTTCAGTCATATGATTTATATCGACAAAAATAGTGTTAAAATCCGGTGCATAGCCTTTGAGGTAATCTGGTAAATCATCAATGATGTCAGCTACCGGTCTGTAAGTCCAGTTTTCTTTACCATGGTAATAGATAAATGGAACAACGAGTTCGAGGTGATTTGATTCTTTAAGTTGAGAGAGATATGCATTTGCTAGATAATTTAGCAATTGGACAGAAATGTATTTGTCTGGATAACTTTTATGCTCAATGAGAATAGATATAAATATTTCCTTGTTGTGGTTTTTTATCTTGCATTTGAAGATTGCATCAGAAAAGACTTCATTCAAGGATTCATTGATAAAACTAGTATTTTCAGTAGTCAATGTAGAAAAATCGATATTAACTACAAGATTTTTTGGTAAGAACGTCTTTAAAAAATCAACAGCATTCTCTTTTGTATGAATAAAAGATTTGAAAAATTTATCATGTGGATTGTTTAATTTCTGTCCCATAATGCGAATATAAGTATTTTATTGTAAAGGGAGAAGCGAATTCACGATCATTTGTTTAACAAGGGATGATTTAAGCGAATTCAAAATTTAATAGATATTGATTCTTTGCTTTGTATTTCAAAAAGGGAATTTGTCTCCCATTTGGAGCAAAAAGATATCTATTTTGTGATATTTTGTGAAAACTTAATTACTTTTGTGTGTAAATTTTAAAATATACAAATGAAATTAGATAAATATATTGCGGTTAGTGGATTTCCGGGATTATTTGAACTTGTAAATACAAGGGACAACGGATTGTTGATAAAGGATTTGGATACAGAAAAGACTAGATTTGTTTCAACAAGGAAACACCAGTTTACTCCACTTGGAACTATTGCGATTTATACATATGATGATTCAACAGAGTTGAGAATTATTTTTAAGACTATGTTTGAGCAAAAAGAAGAAAATCCTATTGTGAATTTCAATGCAGATTCATCTACTATCAAAGCTTATTTTGAGAAGATTTTACCTGATTATGACCCTGATAGAGTTCATACCAGCGATATGAAGAAGGTGATTAAATGGTATGCTTTTTTGGATAAAAGAGGCTTACTTTCCTTTGATAGTGATGAGGAGGAATAGCAAGTGCGCGGTCACTTCCATTATTCATTATTTTAGCTTCACAAAAGTGATTCCATCACCTCCTTGATCCAAAGGAGGATGCCATAGTTCTTCAATAGTATTGTATTGATTTGCCATTTGTTTTACGGTGTTGCGCAATATACCATTGCCTTTGCCGTGTAGTACTTTGAGCAGACCGGCATTGGAAAGAAGCGCATTGTCAAAAAATTCTTGGAGAGACTGCATAGCTTCTGCTTTTGAATATCCTCTTATATCAATTGTTGATTCGAATTTAGTAGATTTGGCAAATATTTTTGTTTTTATACTTGCAGAACTATTAATAGAAATCGGTTTCTTCGCTGGTAATAAATCGTGAACAGGAACGGTAAGAGTCATATTTCCTGTTTCGATTACTGCTTTATTTTTTGATATTTTCAACAATTTTCCAAAGATATTTCCCGATTTTAATTTGACATAATCTCCGGGTTTAAGATTTTTCCAATCATTTTGTGTAGCAACAATTATCGTATTATTTAGTGATTTGGTTTCTTCGATAATATCTTTCCTTTTCGTAGAAATTTTATCTGCAAGTTTTTTTGCCTCTTCTATTTTTTTTGTTTTTCGTAGATCTTTTATCAAATTTTGGACTTCTTTGCCGGATTTATTGAGCTCGATAAGTTTCATTTGTTTTTTTTCCAGCTTGAGTTTTTTCTTGGAAAAATCCAATTCTTTTTGCATTTTTTGATACTTATTTGTCAATTTATCAAATTGGATTTCTCTTTCTTTCAGACTAAGTATCTTTTCTTCCAATAGGGCTTTATCATTTTGAAGATCTACTAGAAGTTCTTCTATTTTTTTTATGTTTTTACCTGCTTTGAATCTTGCGTAGTTCAGTATTTTTTTAGATAATCCCGTATTTTGGGCAATTTCAAAAGCAAATGAGCTACCTGGTTTACCAAGAATAAACTTATAAGTAGGTTGCATTTCCTTTTTGTCAAAATGCATTGCTGCATTGATAATTCCTTTGGTTTTAAATGCGAAAACTTTAATATTGCTATAGTGAGTTGTGACAACACCCCACGACCTGGCTATATTCAATTCTTTAAGTATTGCTTCAGCGATTGCTCCCCCTATTTTGGGGTCTGTTCCTGATCCGAATTCATCGATTAAGACCAAAGAGTTGCCATCTGTGTTCTCAAGAAATACTTTCATGTTTTTTAACCTGGAACTATATGTACTTAAATCGTCTTCTACCGATTGTTGATCACCGATATCAGCAAATATTTTATGAAAAACACCAATTTTTGACTTTTCATTTGCGGGGATTAAAAAGCCGGATTGAGTCATCAATTGGAGTAGTCCGGCAGCTTTTAGTGTTATAGATTTACCTCCAGCATTTGGTCCGCTGATTACTACTATTCTGTTTCCGTTCGAAAGATGTAGGTCAAAGGGAATTGTTGAAGTCTCAGTATCTTTATTTTTTAAATACAATATCGGATGGTATGCTTTTATGAAGTTGAAACCTGGTTTTGGTTCGATTAAAGGTTTATTGGCGTTCATTTGAATAGCAACATTTGCTTTAGCTGCTATGACATCGAATTCCACAATAATATCCAGATTATATTTTATAGCTTCGGTATGTGGGCGAAGATTGTCGCTGAGTTTTTTTAGTATTTTGTATATTTCTTTTTTGTATTCGGCATCGAGGTTAAATAAGTCATTGTTTAAGCTAATAATCATTTCGGGCTCTATGTAAACAGTTTTTCCTGTGGCGGATTCGTCATGGAGAATACCCTCAATTTTTCTCTTATTTTCTACAGGAAGTATCAGTACCCTACGACCATTTCTATAAGTTTCAACAGTTTCACTTAATAACCCTTTAGCTTTTAGATTGGAGGCAATACTATTAAAAACTTTGTTTATTTCAATCTGCTTTGATTTTATCGCTCTAGAGATTCTCATTAGTTCAGGTGAAGCGGTTGGCTTGATATCACCATCTTCATCTAGGACTTCATCAATAATACTTGTTATTTCATCCGGTATATTCAAGTTCTGAGACAATTCACTCAATACGGGGAACTGTTCTCTACGAATGGGATTAAAATACTTTTTTATTTGTATTGCCCCTTTTAATATTACATTTATTTCTTGGAGTGCCTCCATGGAAAGAACGAAACCGATTACTTTAAGGTTTTTTAGGTGTTGAATTATGTCGGTATAATGATTTAAGGATATAGGTGTATCGCTTAGAATCGAATTTTTCATTTCATCAACCTGAAGGAGTTTGACTTCCAGTAAATCTATATTATTTATGAAGCTTTGGCTGTCAAGTTGTTCTTTGCCCAATGAGCCGGTACAATACGACTTGGTAAGATTGATTATCTTGTCGTATTCCAGAATTGCAAGAATGTTATTGGGATAAAGCAGCATTTTAAATATATTTATAAGCTGCGAAGTTACATAAAGGAATGAATAATGAATTTGTTTTTGAGATTTTTATTTTGAATAAGTTTTAGAAGTTCATCTGTGGTAATACCAAATAAATTTTAGAATGATGTATAAATATTATAGAATAAATTTTTCAAGGTCGAGTTAAAAAACGTAGGTATAGCCTAGCTATGGCTAGTATTTTTAACGAAAAGATTGGGAGATTAAAATTGAATATATGCGCCATTTTAGAGTTTATTTGGTATAATATTAGTTTTATAATAAAATAAGTTATTTTTGCAAAAAAAAATAATTTGACTTTTGAGAATATAATAGAGAGTATTAATAAAAAGGAGTTTTCACCAATCTATTTATTGCATGGAGAAGAGGCTTTTTTTATTGATAAGATTGTTGACGCTATTCAGGATGGAGTTCTCTCAATTCAAGAGCGTGATTTTAACCAGACTATATTTTATGGTAAAGACGCTAGTGCTCAGAGTATTATTAATAGCGCACGTCAATACCCGATGATGGCAAACAAAAGGGTAGTTATCTTGAGAGAGGCACAGCAGATGAAAACATTGACAGATCTTTTGCCTTATGTTCAAAACCCTGTTGAATCAACGATTTTGGTAATAGCATACAAAGGTAAGAAGTTGGATATGCGTTCAGCATTTGCAAAACAAGTTAAAAAAAATGCATTGGTTTTTGAGTCAAAAAAGCTCTATGAGAATAAAGTTGGAAGTTGGATAAGGAATTATGCAAAAGCAAAGGGAATGAATATGAGCAATGATGCTTGTAGTCTTATGACAGTATTATTGGGAACTGAATTGTCGAAGATAGATAATGAATTGGATAAATTGAAAATCGCAGTTTCGGGGAAAGACCAAATCGAGTTGATTGATATAAAGAATAATATTGGACTAAGTAGAGAATACAATGTTTTTGAACTCAATAATGCATTGGGTGTCAAAGATGTTGCAAAGGTGTTCAGGATAATAGATATATTTAGCACAAATCCTACCCAATATCCTTTGATATATATAATAATTACATTGTATGGGTATTTTACAAAAGTATTGATTGTATCGGAAAATATCAGGAAGACAGATGTTGAATTGAGTAAATTAGCCAAATTTAATAGTTTTTTCGCACGAGATTACAGGCAAGCAGCAAGAAACTATTCAAGAGCTAAATTGATCAATATCATTGGGATATTGCGAGAATATGATTTAAAAGCAAAAGGAGTTAATGTGAGATCGGTTAATAGTATTGAGCTAATGAAAGAGATGATATTGAAAATATTATCATAAATAATGATGCTGAATATAATATTTAATTTTTTGTATTGTTTAATGTTTTGGAGAAAATATGTAAAGATTGAAAAAATGGCTGTTTCTGTGCAGCCATTAGATTATAAAGGTTGAAATATGCAAATTAGGAAATTATTTTTTATTTTAATATTGATAGTTGTATCACAGTTAAACCCAAGGGCTCAAGGTTTTGAACTTGGTGGTTGGCTTGGTATATCCAATTATTTTGGGGAGTTGAATCCTACATTTAATCTTGGTAAACCGGGATTGGCAGGAGGAGCAAACTTAAGGGTATTATTCAATGATAGGATTTCACTTAAATCAACAATTAGTTTAACAAGGTTAGGGGCGGATGATAAGAGTTCTACGAATTCTTTTGATAAGAAAAGAAATCTTAGTTTTAGGAGTTTAATAGTCGATTTGAATAATCAGATTGAATTCAATTTTTTACCTTATGTGCATGGATCATCTGATTATTTTACACCGTATTTGGCTGGAGGATTCAATGTTTTTTATTACGATCCTAGAGCTGAATACAATGGTAGGTACTATAGTCTGCGAGAGCTGGGGACAGAAGGGCAGGCACTTGGTGAGGAGTATTTTCAATTTTCAGCCGGCTTGACATTCGGTGGTGGATTGAAATGGGATATCTCTACCAAGTTGAGTATGAATTTTGAAATGAGTTACAGGTTTATATTTACCGACTACTTGGATGATGTGAGTAAGACATATCCTAATATCAGAGAGCTACAATCGCTTAGGGGTGATATAGCTGTGAAATTGTCAGATAGGTCAAATATACCGGGATTTGCTGTCCAAGGGAAGCAAAGGGGTAACAGTAGGGATAATGATAGATTTTCATTTATTCAATTAAGTATGATGTATTATTTTGGTTCTTTGAAATGTCCTCCGATAAATAGATACGATTAGAAATATTATTTTTTAAAAATTAAAAAGTATTAATGATACAGCAAAAGGAAATTGTTTTGTCAGAGCACAGTAGAGGATTTCATTTAATAACAGATGAGATATTGAGTCAGATAGACTTACCAAAAGCTGGCATTTTGAATTTGTTTATTAAGCATACATCTGCAAGTCTTACGATAAATGAGAATTTTGATTCAACTGTTTTGGATGATTTTGAAACAGTATTTAACCTTTTGGTGCCTGAAGATATGCCTTATTATACGCATACGGTTGAGGGATCTGATGATATGCCTGCTCATATAAAATCTAGTTTGACCGATAGCTCTATTAATATTCCGATTACGGATGGTAAGCTTAATCTGGGAGAATGGCAAGGCATATATTTATGCGAGTTCAGAAATAGAGCAAGATCAAGGAAATTGGTGGTTACTATTTATTCTTAGTTTTTTTATTAATATTTTTATTATGTTTTTAATTAAAAGATTATATGTTCTTTTATTAATTGTCACAGCTATGCTTTTGTCTAGTTGTGGAGGGGAAAATAATATAAAAAGAGTAGATGATGGTATTGAAATTATCAGATATGATAAGCTTGTTTTTGGTTTAGATACAAACAAAATCAAAGAAGAATTTGATTCGATTAAGTCAGAATATCCCAAAATGACTGATATTTTCTTCAAGAAGGTACTTGATATGCCCGGGTATAATTCAGATGATTCAATATTTTTTAGTGAATTGAAGATATTTGTATCAGATACCTCAATGGTAGATTTATACAAATTGTGTTTTAAGGAATTTGGTGATATGGATGATATCAGACATGAGTTTAAAGTAGTTTTTGATAGGGCTAGAAAAATTGACAAGAATATTGAGATTCCAAAGATATATTCGTTTGTATCCGGATTTGCAATGCAAAGGTTTATATTTGATGATAAGGGAGGGCCTGCTTTGGCATTTGGAGAAGATATGTTTTTGGGCAAGGCTTTTAACTATGGATTGCTGGAAAGAGGACAAGGAACTTTTTCGGATTATTTTGTGAGGACTTATAATAGAAAGCATTTGGTGAAAAAGGTTTTGGAATTGTGGTTGGATGATGTCATAGGAGAACCAACCGGAGCTAGAGCAATCGATCAAATTATAAAAAATGGGAAAAAATTATATATAATTAAACAATTGATTCCTGATATTCAAGATACGATACTGTTGGATTATTCTCAAGAGCAAATGGATTGGTTAAGGAATAATGAGCAAGAGTTATGGTCATTTTTTATTAAGAAAAATCTGTTTTTTACAACAGATGACTATGAAATAAAGAGATTAGTCAGCCCTGCACCCAATTCTC
This sequence comes from Saprospiraceae bacterium, assembly GCA_027011385.1. GTDB lineage: Bacteria > Bacteroidota > Bacteroidia > Chitinophagales > Saprospiraceae > JADJGA01. The sequence continues at coordinate 11,100 of JALVAD010000400.1, forward strand.
AAGCACTTGGGATGCCTAGAAAATCACCTGGTTATACAGGTAATTATCTAGGGTATAGAATTGTGGAGGCATATATGAAAAGAAATAAAGAAAAAACTATAGAATCATTGATTAGGGATAAAAAAGCAGAGAAAATTTTGTCTAAATCAAAATTTAAACCGTTAAGAAGAAAATAATTGATAAAGAATAGCGAAATATTGAAATGGAATGACTGGGTAGTATTTTTAGTCTTAAGTTTGATCTGGGGAACATCATTTATTCTAATAAAGAAATCTTTGCTTGCTTTTGATAGTACTCAGGTAGCAAGTCTGAGGATATTGATTGCTACAATAGCTTTTTTACCTGTAGTATTATTTAATTTAAAAAAAATCGATTGGTCAAAATGGTATTTGTTTTTAATTGTGGGACTTGCAGGAGGAGGAATACCACCATTTTTATTTGCGATAGCTCAAACCAAGATAAATAGTGGTCTAGCAGGGGCGCTTAACACATTGACTCCGATTTTTACTTTATTGGTTGCACTTATATTTTTTAAAAATAAAATTGATAATCGGAAATTTTTAGGAGTTTTAATCGGATTAGTTGGTGCCGGTTTATTGATTTACTTGACAAATACTTCGTTTGAAGGAGGATTGATGTATTCGTCTTTGATTGTTTTGGCTACGGTACTCTATGCGTTTAATGCAAATATGGTGAAGAAGTTTTTTGATAATCACGATCCGCTAATATTGACGGCAGTTTCTTTTATCCTATATGGACCTATAACAGTTTTTATTTTAGGTAATGGAGATTTTTTGGATGTGATGCGTACGGATACGAATGCATATTTGTCTCTTGGAGCCGTCACTTTATTGTCCTTGATGAGTACGGTTTTCGCCACAGTCTTATTTTTTAAGTTGGTCCAAAAGTCGAGTACTATATTTGCTACATCAGTTAGCTATACTGTTCCATTTGTAGCAGTTTTATGGGGTGTTTTGGATGGAGAGGTTTACAATTGGTATCATATGATTAGCTTTGTAGCAATTGTTTTAGGCGTTTATTTGACTAGACCTGTTTCTAGTGCGCTATCCAAGAAATAAATGTATATATGTTTATTTATTTCTTGCGTGGTGTACCAGGTCAGTCAAGTTAAGTATTGCAGAGGAAAAAGAATAGAATATTACAATAAATTTACAGATTTTATTGCAAGTAGGATATTTAAAAAATACTGTGATTAGTGGATGTTTCACAGATGGTTTGAGTATATTTGTGTTTTAGATAAAATATTAATTGGTGGAGAAAAGAAAGAGAGTTTTATTATTTATTTTTGCTATAAGTTTTTTTGGATTGTATTATTCCAAATCTGTTCTTTCTGTATTTCCATATTTGATTTTATTGATGGGGATTTTTCAAAGGGGTTTTTATCAAAGATTAAATGGATTTGTGAGGTCGCCTGCAATCTTAAGTTTATCGTTGATATTTTTTGTGTATTTGTTTTCCGGGATCAATAGTAGCAACGCAGGAATGTGGGTTAGTAGGCTCAATACTAATCTTATATTTATGGTTGTACCTTTAGGTATCTATCTATTAGGACCATATAGTGAAAGCTTCGTTGATAGGGTTTTGGGAATGTTTGCCATAATTAATTTTATTATTAGTATTTATTTATTAACTGATTATTTTTATCATTTTGAGGAGGTGAATAGCAGTTATCTCAAAGGTCAAACCATTCATACACCTATTATTCACGTCAGATATAGTTATTTTGTTGCATTGTCAATAGTATTTTCGGTTTACCTTTTCTTGAAGGAAAATAAAAAAATAAGGAAATATTTATATGGGTTTATTGCTATTTATCTAATAGTTTTTATACACATAATGGCTGTTAGGACGGGTATTTTGTCTTTGTACCTGAGTGCGGTTTTAATTGCATTTTATTATGCATTTGTTTATAAAAAGTATTTGATAGCATTTTTATCAATGGCTATATTAATAGTATTAATTGTATTGTCATATAATTTTTTACCTTCTGTGAAAAATAAAATTAATTATGTCAAGTGGGATATAAGGACAACCCTTGATGGTAGTGCAAAGTATCATACTTCAGATAGAATCAGAATATATTCGATAATCAACGGGCTAAAAGTAGTGAAAGATTCACCATTACTAGGTTCAGGAATTGGAGATATAGAAGAAGATATGGATAAAAAGTATGATTTGAATTACAAAGATCTTCCAAAGGAGATGAGGTTTCAACCCATTAATCAATTTGTGTTTACTTTATCATCAATGGGTATTATAGGCTTTGTTTTGTTTTATGGATTATTATTGTTTCCGCTATTTTATTTGAAGGGAGGGCATCCACTTCTACCGGTATTTTATGTATTGACTTTCTTGACTTTTTTAGGGGAAACAACGATAGAACTTATGATTGGAAAAACGGCTTTTTTGGTATTGCTTTCGCTATTTATTTGTATTAAACCACATAAATCATAGATTTTTGTTTTGTGGTTTTATTAATCCTTCTCTATCCCATTTTTGCAACGAATCAGCTTGTTTTTAATAGTTTTATTCAATCTGCTAACATTTCTTTTGTAGTTATTGCTTTGCAGATTTTTATTGTTTTTGCCATGGTCGAGGTGATATCCAACTGCACAAAACCGAAGGTCTCTGCGTTTAATATTCAGGTTTAAAAGGCGTATCGCAAATTCCGTATCTTCTTTGCCCCAGCCTATGAAATCCTCATCAAAGCCATTGACAGCTAATGCATCTTCTTTCCAAAAAGAAATAACACAAGCTTTCATTCCTTTATGATTTGTTGATATTCTTGAAAAAATATTGGCAAGAAATAGATTGTGAATAGTGTTTTTTCTGTTCTTTATATTTAAACTGAAAAATGAAAAGTCAAGGATATTGTTTTTAATTGCTTTTTTTGTCAAAGCTGAATTTATCAATGCTCTATGTCCTTGTAGAAATAGACCTTTTCTTTTAAAATTAATATGAGATTCGATAAATTTTTCGTGTAAGACAATATCTCCATCAATTGCAATAATATATTGAAATTGTGCTGCTTTTATAGCTTTGTTTCTGATACTGGCAACTCTAAAGCCTTTATCCTCTTGCCAAATATGTTTTACCGGAATAGTGAATTTGGATTGGTACTCTTTGATTAATTCAGCTGTTTTTGTGCCTGAACCATCATCAGCTACAATAATTTCATCAGGCAATAATGATTGCCTCAAGATACTGTTAAAGACTAAACGAAGTGCATCCGGACGTCTATAAGTAGTGATGATTAATGTATTTTTTGTCATTTGTTTCCTTTTCCAGGATAAAAATTTTAATTATATACACAAAATGTCCGCAAATATAAACAAAGTAAAGTCATAGTAATGAAAAGAACAATGCTTTTTAAATAATTAGTTAAAAATATTATATAAAATCAAGCGGTTTGATTATGTTTGTATTTAGTGGCTGTAAGAAAATAGACAATTTTTTTAAATTTAGATAATTATTGCAAATATTCTGATTTTGTTACATTGATTTGATGCCCTTGTATCAATCACTTATGAGATAGTAAAAAGTAAAATATACATTGATTTAGAATTTGATGTTTTTTCTTGCAGGCACTAGAAAGTCCGAATTTCATTTGGAAATTTTTAATTCAATTTTTTAGCTAGGATGTCATTATCAACTAACTATAAAAATATTTTTGCTATAGCTTTTCCCATTATGTTGGGAAGTGCAGCTCAGCAGATTATAGGTCTTAGCGATAGTGTCTTTTTATATCATTATAGTGAATTGGCGTTCGCCAGCATTGCATTGGTAAGTGTTTTTTATTTGATAATAGCATCTATTGGTTATGGTTTTTCAAAAGGAGGACAAATAATCATAGCGAGGAGGGTAGGTGATGGGAATACAGATAAAATAAGCGAAAGTTTTTATACTTTATTACTATTTGAGTTGTCATTAGCATTTGTAATGTTTCTATTGATGCGTTATGGCTCAGAATGGTTTCTTAAGTTTTTTATTAAATCACCAAGGATATACGAGCAAAGTTTGCTATACATCAGAATGCGAGCTTTCGGTGTATTTTTAAGTTATGGTGGGATTTCGATTGTAGCATTGTATACAGGTGTTTCTAGAACAACATTTATTATTGTAGATTCGATATTATTGCTCGTATCCAATTTGATATTGAATTATCTATTGATTTTTGGTAATTTTGGATTTCCAAGGATGGGAATTGAGGGTGCCGCATTGGCTAGTGTTTTAGCTGAGTTAGTAGGTTTTTCAGTATTTATAGTTTATATGCTTATAGGAGGTAGTTACAAAAGGTGGGGATTGGATAAATTTCCAAAACTCAGTGTTTCAGCACTAAAAAGTATATTGAATCTTTCATCTCCAATAGTCGTACAGTCTATCATCAGTCTAGGCAGTTATTTTATTTTCTTTTCTATGATAGAGGTTTATCTTGGAGAAAAATCTTTAGCTATATCAAATCTTATCAGAAATGTTTCCTTTATACTGACAATACCATCATGGGGCTTTTCTTCTGCGATAAATACTTTTGTCAGTCAATTGATTGGAATGCGCAAAAGAATGGGGGTAATGCCGATTATTTATAAGACAGCTAATCTTAATCTTCTTACAACAATGGTAATGACAATTCCGGTTATTTTGTTTCCTACCATTACCTTGTATCCTTTATTTGGAGGGGATGATATGTCATTGATAATTGAATCTAAAAGTGTACTGTATGTTTTATTTTTTATACTTATTTTGGCTTCGTTGGGTATGATTTATTTTAATGGGTTGTCTGGTACAGGAGCTTCAAAACACGGAATGAAAATTCAGGCTTTTGTTTCAGTATTCTATTTATTGTATATTTATTTAGTCCTTAAGTATGGGGGCGGAAGTTTGGAGTTGGCATGGACGGCAGAGATTGTATATTGGGTATTGGTGGGAGGATTGAGCCTAAAATACCTGTACTCCAATAGGTGGTATGGTAAGAAATTCTAGTCAAATTATTTCTTTTAAGGGATTTTTCTTTTAGAAATCCTAAATATTTTAAAGGATTTTATTATTTTGTGCAATATAAACCTACTTGTTAACATAAAACTGATTTGTTATGGAAAATAAAGCACCTGAAACTTCCAAAGTTGTTATAAATACTGAATTAAATGCAACAAATGAAGAGTTAGATTTATCTCAAGATACAGCTGTAAACAATCCTGAATTTTTAAATGTAAATGGGGAAAATATAAAGACAGAAGAATTAATTGAAGAATATCAAAACTTAAAAAGTAGTAGAGGGAAGAAGGGGAAATATGTACAAAAAGCAGTAAGAAAGCTCAAGGAAATAGATGAATTAAAAGTGTATCAAGCGGAATTGATAAAAATGCAGAATCACCTTGAACTTACTAAAAAGAAGATGATGATATTGTTTGAAGGTAGAGATGCTTCAGGCAAGGGAGGTACTATCCGTAGGACGACAAGGTATATGAACGAAAAGCATTATAGAATAGTTGCTCTTGGTAAACCAACTGAAGAGCAAAAAACACAATGGTATTTTCAAAGATACACTAAACATTTTCCACATGCGGGAGAGGTTGTCCTATTCGATAGAAGTTGGTATAATAGATCAATGGTTGAACCCGTTTTTGGGTTTTGTACGGATAAGGAATACGAGAATTTCATCAAAGGTGTTAAGGGGTTTGAAAAAGATTTGGTGAGATCCGGGATAATTTTGATAAAGCTATATTTTAGTGTGACAAAGGATGAACAAGCAAGGCGCTTTGATAGAAGGAAAAACGATCCCTTGAGACAATGGAAACTAAGTGAGGTCGATCTTCAAGCACAAGATAAATGGGATGAATTTACCTTGATGAAATATAAAATGCTCGAGGCTTCTCATTCGAGACAAGCTCCTTGGACTGTCATCAGATCTAACGATAAGCATGTGGCAAGAAGGGAGGCGATGAAAGTGATACTAAATCATGTCAATTACGAAGGTAGAAATCCGGAATTGGATTTTGATTTAAAAACAGATATTGTCTTGTCAGGAGCTCATGAGTTGGAAATTATGGATAAACATATGAAACAAGAGGGACGTTTTATTTACTAATTGGCAACTATAAATATCAAAAGTTTTTATTCGTATTTGCACTAAATTAATTGATGTATGAGGATATTGGATTCTATTGGAGTGATTGTTTTTTTTCTCTTTTTTGGAGGAAGTGTTGTAGGGCAGCATAAAAATATATTGATATTGGAAAAGGGTAATCCCAATGAGCCGTCTATATGTATCAACCCAAAGAATCCTGCACAGCTTGTAGCAGGATGCAATATCAATAAAGTGTTTTATTCAAGTGATACGGGAAAAACCTGGCAATATGACAGATTAACGTCGCAATACGGGGTGTGGGGAGATCCCTCAATTACCGTTGATACAAATGGATATTTTTATTTTTTTCATTTGTCCAATGCTTCAAGTTGGATAGACAGGATTGTGTGTCAAAGGAGTGATAACGGAGGGAAAGATTGGTCGGTGGATACATATATGGGATATACGCAGGGCAAAAATCAAGATAAGCAATGGCCTGTTGTCGATCCCAAAACCAATATGATTTATGTCACCTGGACTCAATTTGACCGTTATGGGAGCAAGTCAGCTAAAGATAGCTCCAATATACTATTTTCTCGTTCATATGATAATGGTCTTACATGGTCATCACCCTTAAGATTGAATAAAGTGGCAGGTGATTGTGTAGATAGTGATAATACGGTGGAGGGGGCAGTGCCTGCGGTTGGTCCAAATGGAGAAGTATATGTTTGTTGGGCTGGACCTTTAGGATTGATGTTTGATAAATCATTGGATCAAGGTAGTTCCTGGATGCAAGAAGATAAATTTGTGTCATCGATTCCCGGAGGATGGGACTTTGATGTATCGAGTATCAGTAGATGCAATGGGCTTCCGGTTACTGTGTGTGATCTTAGTGAAGGGGAACATAGAGGTACTATTTATATTAATTGGTCAGATCAACGCAATGGAGAAAAGGATACGGATATCTGGCTTGTTAAGTCTGAAGATGGTGGAGAGACATGGACATTACCAAAAAGAGTAAATGATGATTTACCCGGTAGACAGCAGTTTTTTACATGGATGAGTATTGATCAGACAACAGGGGACTTGTACTTTGTGTTTTATGATAGAAGAAATTACGAAGACGATAAAACAGATGTGTTTATGGCTGTTTCCAAGGATGGAGGGGAAACATTTACAAACTTCAAGATAAGTGATTCTCCATTTACTCCTAAGAGTAGCGTTTTCTTCGGAGATTATACCAATCTTTCCGTCACAAATGGTATAGTTAGACCTATTTGGACCAGACTTGATCAATTTGATATGTCTGTTTGGACTGCTCTTATAAATGTAGATAGTATATCAACATCAGTAAAAAAAACTGAAATTGAAAGGAATCTTTTAAGTGAGTTAAAGAATTCTCCAAATCCATATTCAGATAGAACAGCCATTTCTTTTAAACTTCGAAAAGCATCAAAAGTCAGTCTTTTTATCTATGATTCCGTTGGGAATTTAGTATCGCGGTATATTACTAATGCTAATTACGATTATGGGAAACATATAATTATTCTCGATAATGAAAAGCTGAATTTGGCTTCAGGAATGTATTATTATTCGCTAAAAATTGATGATAAGATAACTGCAAAAAAGATGATTGTAGTTGAAAAATAGTCTATAAAATTGAATTACTTTACTCAAAGTAAAATAATTTGAAAATTATATGGTTAAAAACTTGCATTATTCAGATATTTAGTTTTAATTGCGGATACAGAACAGAAAAAAATGGATAGAGAATTATTTGAGCTAGAGTTTATCTTTAAAGCTTCACCGGCGATGTTGTACAATTTTTTGGGCACTTCAGAGGGATTAGTAAGGTGGTTTTGTGATACTGCTAAAGTCAATAGAGATAAATATGAGTTCTATTGGGATGGAGTAAAAGAGAGTGCTACATTGATTGAATTTGAAGAGGAGCATTTTCTGCGCTTCAAATGGGATGAAGCAGAAAATGAAGATGAATATCTTGAATTTGAGATGTACAAATCACCAATTACCAACGAAACTATACTGAAGATTACCGATTTTAGCGATGCCGATGAAGTAGATGACCAAATCGAACTTTGGGAAAGCCAAATCGATGAATTGAGAAAATCTATAGGAGGGTAGGGTAAAAATTCTGATAAAAATTCTGATAAAAATTTCGATAGGATAGAATAATAGGTTATTATTGCTGTATTATACCAGATAAACTCTAAAATGACGCTTATATTCAATTTTAATTTTTCAATATTTTAGTTAAAAATACATTGCTCAGACTATGCTTGTGGTTTTTAACTCAATCTTGGAAATTAAAGTATAGAGTATTTATTC